>NZ_JAHGVE010000021.1 GCF_018835585.1 Pelorhabdus rhamnosifermentans | reverse complement strand
GCTTAAATTCTAAAGTGACATTTTCATCCGATAATTAGAACCCTTTTTAGGTGACATTTTCAAAAGTTATTGACAGTATTGTGCTACAGCTTACCAGGTTTATGAGCTTTCTTCCATTCCAGAGTATGTTTTATGAAAGCTTTTGCTGAACTTAACGCTTGCGTTTTATGAAGTAAGACAAGGGCCGTGTTTCTATTGATGGTCTCGTTTAGCCGGACCAACGCAACATCTGGGAAAGACCCAACCACTTTAGAGGTTAACATGGCAACTCCCATATTTTCGCTTACCAACCCAAGTATAGTATTTATTTGAGAACTTTCAAATACAATTTTTGGCTTAAATCCGTTATTTATACAAGCATTCAAACAAATGTCGTAACTCCCTAAATTCGGATCAGATTACACACTTAGTGCTCAAGACTTAGTGGAAGGACGGCGGCAAGCAGATGTTATCGCTCGCGCCGGGTGGCCCGGTGAATCTCATCCGCTGCCTGGTATTCCAACCGTTTATTATCCTGTAAAAGACAAGTCTTTTTATGATATACCATTACGGGCTTTAAAAGTATAAAAAATATCAGAAACCTATGGGCTGCAGGCAGAATCATATCCAGCGATACAATTGCTTTTGTGTCAATTAGAGTCATGGGAGTTGGCTTTGCGACAGGTCATGCAGCAGGGGTTGCAGGTGCGCTTTATGCTGGCAATGAGAATGTTTGCTATCTTGCAATTCAACAAGAATTGTGTTGACAGGGTGCCATCATTTGAGAACCAAGCTTAAAGAAATAATGAAAAAGAGGTGAATCATGAAAATTAGAGGCTTTGAAGTAAACTCTATTCAAATCGGCGTATTCCTTATTGTGTGGTTTGCTTTTACCTTGTCCTTCGTAGATCGGCTAGCCTGGCCACCGATTATGCCTCTAGCATCCAAGAAATTGGGGCTATCTGCGAAGCAGGCTGGTAGTTATATGACCGCCTTTTATACTGGGTACATTTTGACGCAAATTCCTGGTGGATTATTGACTGACCGGTTCGGCTATCGAAAAGTTTTACTGAGTTCATTTTTACTTATGGGATTATTTACAGGACTTATGGGGTTAACTACTTCTTATGAACAGGGACTGGTATTTAGACTTTTGGCCGGTATAGGATCAGGGGCCGTTATGGCTGCATCCGTACCGTACCAGAGCTATCTCAACTACAGATACTAAAGGTGTTAATAAAAAACAGGAATTTAATGATTTTTGGTATTGCCGGGTTTTGTGCAATGTGGGGAACCTGGGGTGTTGCGACTTGGGCTAATTCCTATCTGGTTAAGGGCCTAAAAATATCCTTGGTGCAGGCGGGAAGCATCATGTCTGTGTATGGTCTTGCCGCATTGATATGCAAACCTATGGCAGGTATTTTGGCCGATTATTTTCAGGGGAAAATCAAATATCTGTTCTTTGGCATGAATAGAAGCGTAGAAATGCTCTATGTTCTGATGCCGCTGGTAGGAATTACTGCTTTCATATATAGCCCATTGTTATATATTATAGTGGGCGATTTAGTACCTCAGAGCATGATTGGTACGGCTTCAGGATTATCCAATGCGATTTGGCAGTTGGGATCCTTAATTTCGCCCCTTGTTTTTGGGGCTGTATTGGATGCCACAAATAGCTACTTCTACGGTTTCGTAGCTTTGGCGCTCGGCCCCATCCTTGGAGCATTCTTAGTGTTATTGATTAAGGTGAAAAAATGAGAAGAAAAGCTATGAAGGTAATAGTAACCCTTCATAGCTTTTTTGGCATGAGTGTGTAATCACAGAAAAAGTCGGGACACAATGATTTTTCCATATATCAGCAAATGCTCGGGGAGAATCTCGAGACAGAGTCAAATCCAAATCACCGATGAGGGCTTTGGTCATGCTGGAAGACAATATTACATAGTATGGGATTTCGATCGAATATTCAAGTAATCATTACCCCAGTTGCGTATGATAGCTAGTACTGGCATGAAACTTTCACCAAGCGTTGTTAATGAATATTCGACTTTAGGCGGAACTTCCCTGTAAATTTCTCGATGGACCAGTCCATCTTGTTCTAGTTCTCGCAATTGCTGAGTGAGTATTCCCTGCGAAATTTCAGACAATAGTTTTTGCAGTTGATTAAATCTTTTGGTTCCTTGACTCAACTGCCACAATATAGGAAGTTTCCATTTGCCAGCAATGATATTTTGTACAGCTAGCACAGAGCAACTCCCTTCCTGATAGAGTGATTTTGCCATAAATGATCATCCTTTCAATATCTAATAGTACTATTTTTAGTAGTATATAATAAAAATATGCGTACTTGCAATAAAATTTATACAATGATAATCTTTTGTTAACTTCCACTAATTATTAATTACCAATTAGAGAGCTAAAATCAACCTTGGTATTTTATTCATCAAGGATAAGGTGCTGAAAGAGAAAATTGCTGAGTCCTATTCATCATTTAACGCACCAAAGAAGAGGAACCATTTTAAGGAAGTTCTCTTTTAGGTAAGAATTGCAAAATAATTAAGAGAAAAGAGGAGTATTGATATGAAAAAGAAAGCCATCATAGCGATCAATGGGAGCCCCAGGAAAAGCTGGAATACAGCAACTTTATTGACAAAGGCACTGGAAGGGGCAGCATTCACAGGGGGCTAAAACGGAATTGATACATCTTTATGATCTCAATTTTAGAGGTTGTACCAGTTGTTTCGCCTGTAAAAGAAAAGGTGGCAAAAGTTACGGAAAATGTGCAATGAACGATGATTTGTCTCCGATCCTTAAGAAAGTTGAGTCAGTTGATGCCATTATTTTGGGGTCACCTATCTATATGGGAACTGCTACTGGAGAAATGAGATCATTTATGGAGCGGCTTGTATTTCCGTACGTAGTATATGATGGAAACTATTCTTCTCTTTTCAAGAGGAAGATACCGACTGGTTTTATTTATACCATGAATGCTACTAAAAGCCAGATGGAGGAAAGGGGATATGCCCAGTCTTTCGAATTGGCTGAAATGATGTTGGTGAGAGCTTTCGGCAAAGTGGAATCGCTTTGTGTTACTGATACGTACCAGTTTGATGATTATTCTAAATATGTTGCCAGCGCCTTCGACCCGGAAAAGAAAGCTGCAACACGTAAGGAAGTATTCCCGCAGGATTGTGAAAAAGCATATAACATGGGCATGCGATTTGCAAAGGGAAATTTAACAGATTATGGAAAGCAGATAAAATTATGCAGAACTTTCGTTTGTGCATTCAAATTTTCTGTCTTGCTGCTATCACCCAGAGTGGGTATGGCACACGATGTTTACTGTCTAGCAAAACAATGCCTCATTAAGTTTTAAAATGCATGTAAGCTTAGCTTTGTGACTACCATCTACCGAAAGGTTACATACGAGGTGGGCGGGATGGTTAACGAAAAATTGGGTGGGTTTATATAAAGAATATACAGGGAGGAAGATAAAATGGCTAAATCTTTACGCTCAGCCTTAATACTTATGTCGAGCATATTAGTACTAAATATGTTCACTTTGTCTGCGTCCGCGGAGATAAATAATAGTGTAATTTCTTCCGGAGAAAAGCTTGAAGTAATTTATAATCAAGGAACTCATTTAGAAGGACCAGCAGTGGCTCCAGATGGCGAAGTATATTTTTGTGATCTTACGCCCACTTCATTAGCTAAAGGTGTACCATTTGGGGGGGCACATCATGAAGTATGATCCAACAACAGAGAAGGTTACGGTTTTTCGGTCTCCTAGCGGTCAAGCAGACGGACTGGCCTTTGATGTTGCGGGACGCTTAATTGCGGCAGAAGCGGCGGACTACGGCGGTCGTCGTATAACCGCAACTGATTTGAAAACAGGTAAGGCCGTTATTCTTGCAGCCGAATTTGATGGTCGGCTTTTAAATTCGCCAAATGATGTTGCGACAGATAACACCGGTAAAATTTATTTTACCGATCCAAGGTATTTTGGTAAAGAAGCTATGGATCAAGCTGTCCAAGGAGTGTATCGGATCGATAGAGATGGAAGAATCAGTCTTATTATAGCGAATGCAGGAAAGCCGAATGGGATTGCACTTTCACCAGACAAAAAGACTTTGTATATAGATTCTAACGATAACGGCCTATTTGACTACAGATCGTCAACCGCAGGATTAGCCCCCCGTCGCGGATTCGATGGCATTCTTGCCTATGATTTGCTTGAGGACGGAACTGCAAAATTCCGAGAAATAATTTACCAGTCTCTAGGCTCTCGGCCTGACGGCATGAGAGTGGATTCAGACGGAAATATCTTTGTCGCCAACTATGATCCATCCCATCCAGGAATTTTGGTGCTTTCTCCTAAGGGGGAAGAGATTGGGTATATTCAAACTCCCGAGACTGTTACCAACTGTGAGTTTGGAATCGGGGCTGAAAGTAACGTTTTATTCATTACGGGCAATAAAGCACTATACAAGATTGTTACAACTCATCAAGGGCAGAAAAAAGCATACCAATGAATAGGGGAATACCAGCGTAGCTGTTACCAAGTGCCAACTCGATGAATGAAAACTAGAGTGGGAATTTGTTAATAATCTTGGCATGTACTGGAACTCATGTATGAGAATTAAGGCCGACGAAGCCAGTATCTATATGGATTTTTTTCAATGGCTTTTTTAGATGACAGCGGTGTTACCTAGCAATTAAGACCAATAAGTATAGGGAAAATATAAATGGTAGCAAGTTAAGTGCTTCTAGATTGGCTGGGTGATTATCATTTATGGCTGGATTTTCATAATTAAATGACAATCGATAATATAGTAATAGGATCACCTATGTCGATTTATTGACATAAGTGATCTTTAGTGTATAAGATGTCAATAATAACAAAATATGGAGGTATAGTTATGAAGGTAATAGCATTTAACGGAAGTCCTAGAAAAACTTGTAACACTGCAACACTGCTAAATAAAGCACTGGATGGTGCAGTATCACAGGGAGCCGAGACCGAATTGATCCATCTTTATGATCTTAACTATAAAGGATGTATTAGCTGTTTTGCTTGTAAAATCAAAGGTAGTAAAAGCTATGGTAGGTGCCCAATACCGGATGATCTGGCAGCAATCTTTAAAAAAGTAGAGGAAGCCGATGCCGTTATATTAGGTTCTCCGATTTATTGGGGAAGGGTAACTGGTGAGATGGCAGCATTTATGGACCGTTTACTGTTTCAGTATGTAGAATACAGTGATTCTCATAGATCGTTTTTTCCGAAGAAAATTAATACTGGGTTTATTTACGCAATGAATGCAACAGAAGAAATGTTGAAAACATATGGTATGGATAAACACATTGAGTTTAATGAATTTGCAATGCGCATGGCATTTGGGGCTACTGAGTCGCTCCTTAGTTTTGATACGTACCAGTTTAAAGATTACTCAAAGGTTGTTGCAACCGCGTTCGATGTTGAGGCCAAGGCCAAGAGACGAGAAGAAGTATTCCCCGATGATTGTAAAAAAGCATTTGATATGGGAGTGAGATTTGCAACTGAGGTCATTTAAAAATTTAAGCTATTAATCAACAAATTTTATGTTAACTAATAGCTGTCTTTTTAACTAGATAATTTCAATCCCTGAAAAATATAATGACAAAAAAAGAGGAGGCTGTTGCACTAAGCAGGTTAATTTCTGCTTAGTGCAACAGCCTCTTTGTCGCAAGTCATAAAACAATTGATTTCATAAGAATAAAAACCTCTAAGCTCACTTGACAATATATAACATGTATAATATTATTATATGTATTATTACACATGTTATATATGGAGGGGTTTAATTATGTCATTGCCATATGCAGTACTGGGCATTCTCACTTATTCTCCGATGACTGGGTACAATCTTGGAAAAATCTTTAATAAGTCTGTAAATTATTCATGGACGGCCAGTCTGAGCCAAATCTATCGCGAGTTGGGTATCCTAGAAAAAAAAGGCTATGTATTATCGGATATTCAACAACAAGACGACAAACCAAATAAAAAAATTTATCATATCACTAACGATGGGAAAAGGGCATTCGATGAATGGTTGACAGACTTCCCAGAATTTTTCTCAGCGCCCAAAAGAGATGAATTCACATTGCGATTATTCTTTGGCTCTAAGGTAGGCGCGGTAGAACTAATAAAACAGTTTAAACGCTTTATTGAAGAACGACAAAATTTCAAACAAATGATGGTAGAAGGTAAAAAAACGCTAACTGAAATGATCAAAAATGCCAAGAAAAATGAAACTGAATTATCGATCCAACAGGATGAAATTTTCTGGCACTTTATTGTCAAAAGAGCACTAATGACCAACCAGATGCTCATCCAATGGGCGAAAGAGTGTATTACGGAGTTGGAAGCTATGCTATCACAAGAAAAGCAAAGGAGTGAATGAAAGTATGAAAATCGTCGCAGTGATTAGCAGTTCAAATTATCATGGCAATAGTGCAACACTTGCCAGAGAAGCACTAAAGGGTGCAGCAGAAGAAGGTGCACAGGTAACTGAGATTTTTCTCCCCAAACAAAAAATTGAATTTTGCACAGGATGTTTAAAATGTCTTGCAAGAGAATGTCCTTTTTCTGATGACTTTACCACAATAAGACAATTAGTTTATGAAGCCGATGGAATCATTTTGAGTTCCCCTACTTTTGCAGCAGCGCCAAATGCAATTATGAAGAATTTTATCGACCGACTGGGAATGTATGAGCGCTTCACATCCTCGCTAGGCGGAAAGTATATGGCTGGAATATCTACTGCTGGGGCAATGGGGGCCAAGCAAGTTGCAACGAGACTTGCTTGTATGGCTAGGGACAGTATATTCAAAAGGGGTTACCTGTCGGGTAGTCTAGGAGTCAGCATTGGTGCCGGTAGAGTTATGGATAATGCTGATCAATTGCTGCTGGCGCGTAATTTAGGGCGGAAAATTACGCAAGACATAAAAAACCATAAGAAGTATCTTTTTCAAAATCTATTTGGGAGACTGATTAATTACTTATTTGTGAAGCCGAACTTTTATAAAGTGATTTTGAAAAATAGGGCAGGGAGTATGAAGGCGGTCTATGACAATCTTAGCCAAAGGGGGTTGATCTCATAACTGAAAAGAAATAAAGCGAAAAGAGTATGTTTTATGGAGGGGGCACACATGAAAATTACTGATAATATTTTTGCCTTAGATGCATCAACAGGCGGTTACGTCTATGTTTTTTGAGGGAATTATGCAATTCCCTCAAATATATGATTCTATAATAAATGAAAAAAGAAAAATATATATTTCTAGGCTATGGCGTATTTTAGTTTGGTGCATTAGCATACTTCGCGTATAATTCAGCTTGTGTTGTTAGGGAAAATGCCTTATTTACCTATATCAATAAGGCATTTAATTAAATATCACAAGCCTGATACCGCTTTTTTTTGTCAATAAACCGAGTCCTCTAATTGAGCCTGATTCTGTATCTATTAAACGTGGTAAAGTCTATTTATTGAGGCTTTGGGCACAATAGGTTTTCCTTGATTTTTTAGGTAATTACCCATCATCAGCTATTGGTTATTATTAAGGTAAAACTTTAATTGCTGAAAACCCAATAGGCTTAATATCAATGAAATGCTGCCAAGAGATAATAGGTAATAATTTTGAGGAAAGAGCAGGAAAGATTTTACGATATTTAAAGAAGTAATAGTTGGTTGGGTGAAACCTACGAATACTAGAAAGGTAAGCCAGAAGAAGATATTCATTTTTACCATTCTTTGTTTATCCTCTGCTTTACCAAAGAAGATAATCGCCGAAAAGTAAGCAAAGACAAATGCGATGACCAAGTTTTCAGTTAATAAAAAATCTCGGTAGATCCCCTTGTTAGATAATAACTCGAATTGAAAAACCGAGTGGAATACAGCACAAATAAAATTAATTAAAGCAAGTAGATAGGTTGCAATATGTCTTTTTCGCATTTTCAGGGCCCTTTCAAATTTTAATTTTTGACGAATATAAAAGCTACGGTTAATCAAGCCAATTCTCAAAGGCTTTGGCAATATTGCCGGTATAACCGTAATGTTGGGTGAAGATATAGTCAAAGCCTTTCAAATTTTTAATTTTGCTGATGCTTTTTCGATGCTGTTCTTGATCTAGAGTAAGAAATTTATTAAATGGGGCAACGTAACCATTCTGCAGGCTCAGGCCATCACTAACAAAAATGTATTTTTGGTTAACAATGTAACTTGTTAATCCTTTTGTATGACCCGCAATTAATACGGCTTCAATACTGGTTTGATCGAAGTGCAATTTTTCTCCATCATCTATTGTCTTGAAGCTTTGATTTATCTTATTTTTCATGAAAGAGATTAATTGGTGAGGCGAATGATTTGTTATCTGCATATCATCTTGTGGCCAATAGTCGTCATCGCCAAACATACTTTCGTCCTGATTCAAATCGGAATATGCCTGAGTAGCAGCGTTAAAGTCAGTTTCAGTCATTGTTATTCTGAATTTATTAAGCATGGCAACTTCAGCTTTCGGCAGATAGATTTCAGCCTTATTGAATGCACTCAGCCCGTTCACATGGTCGATGTCTGAATGTGTTAAAAGGACAGTTTTTACATCATCGGCAGAAATACCAAGTTTAGTTAGTTCCTGTTTAATTTGATCAGGATTGATACCAGCATCTATTGCAATAAATTTTTTATTATCTTTAATTAAGAATATATTAGCAAAGCTGTCCTGTATAACATATAAATCTTCAAATAGTTGTTGGGTAGGTATGGGTGTCATTCGGTTTGTTTCATTGGCAATGATACCGCTAATTGTTGATGTTTTAATTTTCATGGTAAATAGTCAACTCCTATAATTTTTTTTGCATAATGGGTTACGCATAATCGATGTCATACTTACAGTTGATGAATAGCTATTCTGGAATGAATTAGGGAAATACGTGCGTTTCTTCTGCGAAATGCGTCTATCTTGGCTACTATTAAGGAGGGTGGTGTGAATTAAAGCTGTTTTAGGTGTGTGCGATAGTGGCGCAAATCCGATTCGTCTTGTGTGTTGCACAGATATTCAAGATGGGTAACCATCGCAGCTTTGTCCTTTGGAAGCTGGCCTTCAACAAAAAGAGCGTTTGACGCACCTAGCGTGGCGAAATATACAGGAATATCCAAATTTCCAATGAGCGTTTTCAATTCCTCCAGTTTTTCGAGCTCTGTTTCTTCGAACCAATTGCCAGCCTGAAGTTCAGCGAATAGTTCAGAGTTCGGATAGATGGTAAGCATGGAGGAACCGATAATTTGTGGATGAGTCTGATTAAATACTTTGGCGGTTGCTAATGCACCGATTTTTCCTCGTCCAGCACCAGAGATACCGGTAAGATAAAAATAATTATACTTGATGCTTACGGTATCCAGACGGTGACTCTGGGTTACGATTTCTTCCGGTGGATAGCCCTTATTCATGAATTCAAGAATTTCTCCATCACCAGTTTCCACGCCAATGGTAATGCCATCATAACCAAGCTCGTATAAAGCCTTTAATTCATCGTCTGTTTTGCGAGCAATATCAGTAACACGGGCAAAACAGCCTATTGTCTGGCACTCGGGTAGATATTTGTGAATCATATCTGCGATTTCTTTTAGCCGTTCGAATTTCAAAACGAAAGGATTGGCTCCAGTTAAGTAAACACGGTTGACTGGCTGGCTATGCCAGGCACTAAGCTCAGACCGTACTTCTGCCAGATCTGTTTCGATATCTTCCAGTGGGGACATTTTAAATTTGAAAGGAAGATCATCGTAGAGAGTACAGAATTTGCACTTGTGGTGAGTGCAGCCAGCAGTGACTTCAATTAGTAGAGAGGATGCCTCATAGGGAGGTCTCCAAATAGTTCCAGTATAATGCATCAATATCGCTCCTTTATGGTGGTTTTCTCGATGTAACGAGTCTTATGATAGTGCCTCCTCTTTCTGATTTACATGCTACAGCAAAGGCCTTTTTTGTTCAAGTACTGTCTTTTTATGGTTGTAGTATTATTTTTAATACTGGGTATAATAAAAATTAGTACCTTGATTTTTTAAAATACCTGAGGTATACTGTCCAGAAAACGGGGGGATAAACTATGGCAGAGAATAAGTTTAGCGATAAGAACATGATGGCTCGCTGTGTGCCAATGAGTATGCTGCAGTCTGTATTGAACGGTAAATGGAAAATATTAATCTTATGGTATATAACTTTTTATAAGGTTCAGCGCTTCGGCGAGCTGATGCGTCGTTTGGATGGTATAACACAGTCTACACTTACCAAACAGCTCCGTGAGTTGGAGGCAGATGGGCTTTTACATCGGGAAATTTACAAAGAAATCCCACCGAAGGTCGAGTATACTTTGAGTGAACTGGGGGAAAGTTTTATTCCCGTTTTGAATGCCATGATGGCCTGGAGTGAAACTCGTCTGTGCCCGGATTATGTAAATCCATATACGAATCAAAAAGAAATGGATAAAGAGCAATAGCCTTTTTTGGGCGCTTACGGATTAGCTAGAGAGAATGTTATATGTAACAAAGAAAAGTAAAAAATCCAGACCCACCTCAAATTATAAAGGTGGGTCTGGATTTCTTGTTTAATGCTCTTTTTTCTTTTCCTTTTTTTCTTCTTGCTGTAACTGAAAATTAGCTTCAGCAAGTTCATCTTTTTTTGTTGCTTTCCTCAGAAGGTATGTGCAATGTAGCTAATTCACAGCAAAAAGATATGCCGCTAGATTACTTCCGTATTTTTACGATTTAACCGTTATTTGCATTTTGTAATGCAGTAGATGAAATTTTTACAAGTCAATTAGGCGAACCCCTACTCTGCAATATCGTACTATATGTATTCCCTTTCAAGATGTTATAATTGAAAAAACTTTTAAGGAGGTTATGCAAGATGGAGTTCACGGCTTTGCATATGACATCTTTATTGGTATATTGCATCATAGTCACGTTTACCCCCGGGCCTACCAACATTGTCATCTTGTCAGGAGTCTGTAATTTTGGAACAAAGAAGACGCTGGAATATGTATACGGTGCAACTATAGCTTTTGTTATACTACTTACCGGTTCCGTTATGCTAAGCAGCATGTTTATGATGGCTATTCCGAAAATTCTGCTTGCTATGCAGGCAATCGGTTGTGTGTATATGCTATACCTCGCTTATCAAATATACAATGCAGGGGAAGCGAATTTGGACGCAGACCAAGCCGTTACCTTCAAGGGCGGTTTTATGATGCAACTCGTAAATCCTAAGGTTATACTATTTACGATGACGGTTATCCCGAGCTTTGTCATGCCGTACGATACCTCGACGGTCGGGCTATCGATAGCTGTCGCGGTCGTTACAATTATCGCGTCTTTAGCAATGATGACTTGGGTGCTGTTCGGAACAATTTTTAAAGAGTTTTTGCAAGAATATCAAAAACCTGTTAATCTGGTTATGAGTGTTTTCTTAGTTTACTCCGCAATCATGATTTCAGGGGTGTTCGACATATTTAAGGGGTGATTGCTATGGAACAGTTTATATATAAAAAATGGGACGGGATTACCGCATTGTCAGCGAGCTTTACCGATTTTGCCTACAAAAAGCATTGTCATGAAGAATATGCGTTTGGCGTAACTCTGTCCGGTGTTCAGCAGTATCATTTAGATGGGAGTTTGGAATTGTCTTATCCACATGGAGTTATGCTTTTCAATTCCGAACAAACGCACGATGGCATGGCACAAGATAAAACAGGGCTTAAGTATGTAATGCTGTATGTTGAACCTGACTTTTTTATGGAATTACTTGGAAGAAAAGAATTCGTCCGGTTCTCTTCTCCCGTTGTTTACGACTACAGACTAGAGCAAAGTATATTAAGCCTATCTAATGCAATACTAAGTGCTTCGGATGAATCGCTATGCAGTGAATTGTTTGTATCGTTTGCAAATAATTTTACAGAAGTTGGTTTAAATACGGCATATAAAAAAGAGGATGCGCATACCCAAATAGCTAAGGAAATGATTTATTACAGTTTAGAAAATGTACTGAAGCTGGATGACATTTGTAAAGAACTTAATATATCAAAATTCAAATTTATAAGATCTTTTAAAGCTAATACGGGTCTTTCTCCCTATCAGTATTTTTTGAATTGTAAAGTGTCACTTGCGAAGCGATTAATAGAAAAGAACAGAGATATCTATTCAGCGGTAACTGATTGTGGCTTTGTTGATATAACTCATTTGAACAGAAATTTTAAAAAAATCTATGGAACCACTGCATACGAATATTTGAAATTAATCTGAAAAGAGGTTCTAAATATGGCATTTGAGAAGAAAATTGTGATTATACTTAGAAACGATCTTTTAACTTGGCAAAAGCTTAATATTGCAGCCTTTTTGATGAGTGGAATTAGCGGTACTCAAGACATCATTGGTGAGCCGTATAGAGATGCTGATGGTATAAACTATCTCCCCATGTCGCAGCAGCCGATCATGATTTACTCGGCGGACGGTGAACAGATAAAAAAAATATTGAAGAAAGCTCTCAATAAAGAGGTTGATATGAGTATTTATACAGAAGAAATCTTTAAAACTTACAATGATGAGGACAATCGTGCCAAGGTTGCAGAATATAAGACGGATGATTTAAACATTGTAGGGATTGGGATGATAGGTAAGAAAAATCATGTCGATAGATTGGTCAAGGGACTTAGTCTACACGAGTAAAACATGTTGTCGGATAATTTTTATACTGTCAAGTTTCTGAATTCAGTAGGGGTTAAATAATTCAAAAGCAATAAAAGCGTTACACCTAACTTAAGCGATAAGTCAATTTCATAGCAGAAATTTAATCTTTTTGCAGAATACTGGAGTCCTAAAATTGTTGGCGAATTAAACGGTTCATATATAAAATTGGCCAAATTAAAAGGAGAATTTGTTTGGCATCATCATGACGACGAGGATGAGCTGTTCTTTATTGTAAAAGGAACATTATTAATAAAGTTCAAGGATAAAGATGTTTTGTTGAAAGAAGGTGAATTTATTGTTATTCCAAAAGGCGTTGAGCATCTTCCTGTTGCAGATCAAGAAGTACAGGTGATGCTTATCGAACCTAAAACAACTTTAAATACTGGTAATGTAGTAAATGAGAGAACAGTTGAAAATTTGAATAGAATATAGTTAGATAGTTCAAGTATTAGCATCATGCTGATGCTTTTTTTGTACATACTATTTATGTAATTGAACTAATTTTATGGGTGATTCGGTGGATAAAAAGCCAAATAAATTGATTGATGAGAAGTCTCCTTATCTTTAAAGTAACACTCTTGTTTGCGCTATTTTGAGCAAAATAGCATAAAATCCTGCATTACTTGTAATAAGTGATGCAGGATTTTGATTTTTGCAACAGAAGCTAATAAAAAATGATTCATTAACAGCACGAGTTTATTTTGAAACGAATTATGTTTGGTCACAAATAAAGAAGATATCAAGAGTATTTGAAAGAAAACGTAAGATTAAGGGGATTAAGATGAAGGATGTAGAAAAAACGATAGGTAACTTAATTGATAAAGTGGGCGTTTCGTTTATTGGATCTATAGATAGCGAAGGATTTCCAAATATGAAGGCTATGTTGCCGCCAAGAAAAAGAGAAGGAATTAAGTATATTTACTTTACTACAAATACTTCGTCTATGAGAGTAAGTCAGTATAAAGAAAACCCAAAAGCAAGTATATATTTCTGTGATAAACGATTTTTCAGAGGGGTAATGTTAAAGGGGACGATGGAAGTACTTGAAGATAGTGATTCTAAAAACATGATTTGGCGTGAGGGAGATACAATGTATTATCCCTTAGGTCTAACAGATCCTGATTATTGCGTTTTAAGATTCACAGCACATAAAGGACGATTTTATAGCAATTTTAAATCAGAAGATTTTGATATCAATGACATACAATGTGTTCATTGATTGTCTGGGAGCCAAGTTGTTAATAGTGATGGAGCTGGGGTTATGAAGAATGTCAGCGGTAGCGTTTTCAAAAAATGTGATAAAAGCATAGTCCTTAAAAACGTTGATAAATATACTATTCAGCTTATTTTTTTTTGAGTAATGATAAACGATTGGCTGAGTATTTAGGTTCAAATAACTCCGCTAAAATATCTGAACAAGAATTTTCAGAAGCCAGTCAAAAATGGATTGCCAAAAACCAGCAGATATGTTCGCTATTGTCTTAGGGGAAAAAGCAATAGGGACTATATCTCTAAGCCATCAGAATACAATCAACCATACAGCACGAATTGGTTATTGGTTGGGTAGCGCATATTGGAATAAGGGGTATGCAAGTAAGGCTTTTCAGCTTATTCTTGACCAAGCGAAAAAAAGAGAAATCAATATGTATCTTCAACAATTAGAAAAGAAAATATAGTTCTATAAAAATATGGGATAAATGTGGTGCACAAATCGAATATGAAGACGATAAGTATTTATGTACTATTAACATTAGTGGAGTATGAGAATAGACATTGGTCAAATTATTGACTAATGTCTATTCTCACGTTCATATCAGCATGGTATGTAATGGAAATGACTTGGAAAAGGCGCAAAGCCATATGACGTATGGAATCAGAGCCTAAAAACTGTATTTTTTAATGGCATGTAATGGAACAGTAAAGTGCCGACGAAGCCAGTAATTATAATGACTTCCACTTTTTGCATGACATTGGTGCTAGGTACATTAAGGTAACACACTTGAATTGTGATGTATGGGGACTTTAATAATACCAAAAGAATCTTTGAATGATGCATTGCCAGATGAATACTAAGTAATTTGATATGTAGTTAACCTAGTCAGAATTTTGACTAGGCTAATTTTTTGCATAAAATACGCTAGAGCCGTTTACGCAGTGTGAGCAAGAGGATACTTTCAATAAAGCTTGCAAAATAGACAAGGATACCGCAAAACTGCGGAAATACTGGGATTTCCTATTAACGTAATGGTTTCGGATATTGAACTTAATGTTAAAAAAAGGAATATACGATTCGGTATTGAATATAATTTCTTGTTGTTAAATAAATTTGTTTCAGGGAGATGATAAAATGAGGTGGCGCTTAACTACCTGCTTGGTTGCGTTTTTGATGTGTCTAATGATTTTTTCTGTCTGTAGCGCAAAACAGCCAAGTTCGACAGATGTGAGACCATTTGCTGATCCAATGATGGAAAACATATTAATGGCAATGAATGAAGATAATTATCCAAACTTTTCTAGGGACTTTAATGACGAGATGAAAATTGCGTTGTCTGAAGAGAAATATAAAGAGAAGGTCACTCCGATAAAGGAAAAAGTTGGGCTTTATATAACTAATACTAAAGAATATCTAGGTTATGAAGTAAAAAATGAAAGAGTGATTGTCAGGTATAAAGCTAAATTTACGCAAGAACCTGAGGATGTAATTGTTAAAGTTGTTTTCACAGAGCAAGGAGATAAAGAATACATTTCGGGATTCTGGTTGAATTCCCCTAAATTGCGTACTCAATAGGTCTGTTGTACTGGTTTGGTATTTCAAAAGCCATCTACTAATTTGTAGATGGCTTTTAACATAAGACATTATTATGGGCATAAATTCAACCTTTGGCAATTAATTGACAGAGGTTGAATTTTTTTGTACGTCAATGCGCTAGAGCCGTTTACGCAGTGTGAGCAAGAGGATACGATTAATACAGGAATAAGTTTACATAATGTTAGAAGGTGAGTATATGAACAAGAATGTAAAACCAGTAACGCCAAGATGTGGAATATGCCAAAGCTTTTATTCCTCTAGGGATGATGATGGTTCTGGCTTATGTTTAAAATGTAGGCCAGCAGATAGCCAGCCAATTTTAAACATGAAACATCAATTAAAACAAACATTTGTGATGGAGGTCGGTAAAACTATGATGGATGATTTTGACCAAGATGAACTCAAAGAGCAAGAAGAAGTAGGTACTACGGTAGAAGAAATTCCAGAGCAAGGTGAATTTAGTAACCTTGTTGATAGTACAGACGATAAGGTAATTGCTGAATCTCATACTGGCGAATTAAAAATCGAAGATATAATTGAACCTGGTCGCTATGGGATCAGTAACAGTCAAATGATTCCTGCACTGAAGAAAGCTATCGCGGAAAATTCGATAGAAAAATTAGCATTGCTTAAGACCAGTTATTTATATACCTATAGCAAATCAATTCGCTATCTGAAAAAGGCAGAACGTAATTTTATTGCCAATAGCGATATTTAAAGAAGTTTCCATGTTTCCATAAAATAAATGCTAAAAAATTAGGCCCCTTTTGGTTAGATACACAAAAACCAAAAGGGGTCTAATAATTATGCAAAATCAAATTATCGTTACCGAGCTAAACCAGCCATCATTTAAAGCACTACAAGCATTTAATCAAGCTGTTTTTAATGCTATTCAGCAGCATTACAACAGTCAAGAACAAGAAAGCGAGGTACAATCTCATGAATGAACAGGATAATATTAAACATGTGGCAATTTATTTACGTAAGTCGCGTGACGAGGGAGAATATGATGATGTTCTCTCCAAACATCGTGATACTTTGGTAGCTATTGCTGAAGCGCGGAACTGGACGTATAAACTTTACGAAGAAATTGGTTCTGGTGAGAGCATAGCCAAACGTAAAAAGATGCAACAGCTATTAATCCAAGTTGACAATGGCATGTTTGATGGCGTACTTGTTATGGATATTGATAGGCTAGGACGTGGGGAACACGCTGATTGGGCTGAAATATGTAAAGCCTTTCTTTGTGCAGAAACCTATGTTATTACGCCACAAAAAATATATGATTTATCCCAAGAGCAAGATGAAATGTTATTTGATTTTTAAGCGGTATTTGCCAAGATGGAATACAAAATGATTAAAAAGCGTATGAGGCAGGGGAAGGTTGCAGGCGCTAAGAAAGGCATGTGGACAAATGGTAGACCACCTTACCCCTATGTATATAATTCACCTACTAAACAGGTAGAGGTAGATGCTGAGAAAGCAAAAGTATATCGAGCCATTGTCGATAAATATCTCTTAGGTATGAGTTCTCAGGAAATATCAGTATGGCTTAATCGTAAGTGCATTGCCCCTCCTTATAGCGGGAAACGTAATAAATATGGTTGGTCACACGTTACTGTATATCGATTATTGATCAGTGAGATACATTTGGGTTATGTAATTTATGGTAAAACATGTAAACATCGTGGTGTTGCTCAATTGGTAGATAAGGAAGACTGGATCAAGGTCAGGGGTGAGCATGAGCAATTAAAAACGGAAGAAGAGCATGAAAAAATAATGGCTAGAATCGCACAAAATGCGATTATCCCTCGGAAGTGTCGAGCAGGTATATTACCGTTGTCAGGATTATTATATTGTTCGAAATGTGGTAGACGGATGCAGTTTAAGCGTAGCGTGACGAAATCAGGAAAGTATTGGACAGCAATGTGTGTCTATACCTATCCTGACGGTACGAAATGTGAACAGGTAGGTCGGAAGCTGGATGATGCTTTTTATAAGGCTTTGTACCAGAAGATAATTAGGATTGATAAGCAGACTCTAGAACTGGTAGAGGAAACGAATGAGCAATGCCAAGAGCTTGAAGCATTACTTGAGGTGAAGCAGTGAGAATTAGCACAGACGGAAAAGGCAATAGAGAAGATGCTTGATCTTTATGAAGACGGGATGATAACGAAGCAGCGATTTTCTGAACGGATTGGTGGTCATGAAAAGATGAAGAATGAGCTAGAAGTTGAGATAGAGAAGTGCAAGTTAGCTTTGGCAGCGCAGGTACATTTGGTGACGGTAGAGATGATTCAGAATAGGATTGATGAGTTTAAGGAGCTGTGGTCGAGCGCGATAACATCAAGTGAGCAAAATAGAGCTTATCGATTGCTGATTGACAGGATTGTATATGACAGGGAAGAAGACGGTATAATACTGGAAGTTTTGTATAAATAAAGTTAAAAAAGTCAGTCAATAAGAAAATTCCGGTCAAGTCCAGTACATTGAGTGCTGGATTTTTTTTTGTTAACTTTTCTTGGTGGACCTCGTATATTCTTATAGCTTTTCACCAAAAAAATAAATATAAAATTAAAGAGGACGTGCGTAATAATGAAATTAACAAAAGAACAACAAGAAGAATGGATGAATGATTACGAAAAGTTTGCAGTAATTACGAAGCTGGCTGGTGATGACGGTGAAAAATATTATAAAATGGTAGACTTTGATGCGTATTCTGCTTATGAATATTTAAGTAAGGTATGTGACTTAAATGAATATTATTATAGTTGGACAATTGGTGATATAAAAGTAATCATTGATATTGAAAGTCATGATTTAATAACTAGTAGTGATGAATTAGCTAGTAGAAAAAAATATTTGGAAAATCGCATAAAGATACCTAAAACGCTAACGAAGGAAGAAAAGGAGTTTAAAGGTCTGATGTATTTAGCTAAAGTGCTTGGATGTAATCCTGGGTTCACTAACTGGAATGATATGGGTGATCTCGAAGTTTTTAGAGATTCATTACTTGTTAGTAGATTTCCAATAAACAAGAATCTCAATTTTATTGTATTGAAAATTGATGCTAAGTACGATGATTCTTTAGAGGGGGTAAGCATTTTGAGATAGTTTAAGCCTAGTCAAATTTCTGACTAGGCTTATTTTTTTTTGCAAAAATAAATTTATAACAGACCTTTGACAAATCATTGACGGAGGTTTGAGGTGGAATTTCCTGCTTAAAAAATTGCGGTCAAGGTGCGATTAGTCTGGGGGAACAGAATAGGGCCTATCGACTGCTGATTGATAGGATTGTATACGATCGCGAGGAAAATGGTGTAAGGCTGGAAGTTTTATATAAGTAAATGAATATGTGATATGGGGAACTCCTGCTGAATTTTGTATTAATTTGGCAGGAATTTTGTATTTTTATGGCAAATATATAATAGGGAAACTAAATAATAATGACTAAATAGTTAATGTTTCTTGGAGTTCTTAAAATGAGAAAATAATTGTTTGTGTCGAGATATTAGTAATAAAATAGACAAATCAAGAGTTGCGGGAGAAAATGAGGTGTCAGACATGCACGCAATGGATATAACAAAAAACAATGACAGCGGGATACTAAGTTTAGGTGGTTTTGCATATCAAATACGAGTATTTGTGTACTATATGTCAAAAATGGCAAGTAACATGCAAATTGAATTTGAAACATTGGAAGACGTTGTCGTCAAGAATTCTAATGTCGATACTTTTTTAGATACCAATTCTGATAAATTTAGAAGTTTATTAAAAAGAGAAAGCAGTTATGATGCAATTCAAGTAAAAAGAACAAATATTGACAAGGAATCAAAGCAAAAAATACTATATAATTGGCTATTACTTGAAGCAAGTGATACTAATATTGACAAATACATACTGTTTACAGATGCTGGTTATAAAAATATTGATAATTTATTCGATAGTACAGTTGATGAATTATTTATTACTATAATGAAATCTAATAATAAACCTAATGCTTTAGTTAGTAAAGTTAAAGCAATTTACGAAAATAATTTTTGTAAATTCAATGAGGCGTATAATAAAATCAAAGATACATATTCTTTTGTTTCAGAAAAAAGTCTTGACAATAATATAATAAATGGATTTGCGGTTGTTTTTCATAAAGAAGGTGTAACTGATTTAATATATGGATTAAGAATTAAAGAACTTATTCAATTCATAATTTATAATATTCTCACAACAATAGATAAGAAAATGCCATATATATTTACTTATAAGGAGATGCTTCAAAAGGCGGAGGATATTTGTGACAGAATAAAAGACAATTATTTTGAACCGGACTATACTGTGTTTAGAAAAATTAATAAGATAAATTTGTCTAGCCAAATTCCTGTAAATTCGCGCGAATACAAGCAACTTATTGCATGTGAATTAACGATGAAAAGAATAGAAGAGCATCTTATTTATCATCAATATTACAAAAGTATTAAATACCGATATTTAGAAGATAATAAAATGAATGTTGTTGAAAATATGGAAAGAACTACTTATGATAATTTTTGTGATGTGAAAGAATATTTGGAACAAAATAATATGGATAAACCATCTAATAGGTTAAGCAAAACAAAAGAAAGAAATAATTGTTATACAGCTAAGGATCAAACAAGATTTGGTTCTTGCATTCATTTGACTATGGACTCGACAGATGATGATTTGAAAATCTCATGGGAGGACGAGTCATGAGTAAAAATAAAGTAGAATTAGATATTGTTTTAACAAGTACATATACTGAAATTGTGCTAAATATTTTAAAAATCCATAAAAACTTGAGTGTAAATAAGACACTCGTTTTTGCATATTTAATAAAAAAAAGGAAATTTATTAATGCCGATGTTTATACTGCAGCAAATAAGAATGATTTAGTGCTTAAATGTATCTCTCAATTGTCTGGACTTTATAATGATTATTGCGAAAATCTAAAATATATAGTTAGTGCTATTCATTTGCTGATTGTTAATAAAAAATTGTCAGTGAATCTTGACGAGCTAATTTATATTGAAACGAGTGAAATAATTATCGAAGAAAAATCATTTATTAATAGCGCAATTCATGAAAGTAAGAAGTACTCCGATAGACAGTTTCTTAAGGAGGTGGTCAGAAGTGTTTAAAATTATAAGACTAGATATGGTTAGCAATGAAAATGAAACTTTTACTTATTTATTTGAAAGCGGTATAAACTATTTCAAAGGAGTAAATGATTCAGGGAAAACAGAATTTTATAGTTTTATAGATTATATGTTTGGATCATCGAAAGAAATTGGTAAAATAGTGTGGTTTAAAGATACTCTAAATCATGCAATAATTGAGTTTGAATACAATAATATTTTTTATGAGATTAAACGAACATTAGATAGAGACATTAATTTTTTTAGATATAAAGACGAGGAATGGGGAGAATCTATAAATGCTGATGAATATAAAGATAAGTTAAATTCAGTTTTTGCAAGTAGGGCCTTTTTGAAAAATATTAGGGATTTTACAGAAGAAAATTTAACATACAGAACATTTACATTATTCAATTTTTTAGGTGAAGAAGGTCTAGGCGTTTTAAACGATTTTTTTGATAAGACCAGAAATATTAAATATTCAACAAAACTGCCAGCAATACTTAATTATATTTTTAATAATAATTTAGAGAAAATATTTAGATTAAAAAAACAATTATTTGAACTACAAAATGAAGTAAATAAAATTGAAAAGTCTATTAATAAGTTTGAATTTCTAAAAAATAATGTGAATTTGAACTTAAAAAAGTTAAATATTTCTGTTTTATATTCTGGTAAAAATAAGAATACAATACTGGATGAAATTAAATCTATTAAAGCCTTAGAAGAAACAAAAAAGAATTCAAAAAAGAATAAGACAATTTCAGAATTAGAATCAATATATAACAACTTAGATGAGCAGATTAAAGTATATGAATATACTATTGAGGATAGTAAAAAATTTGAAATTGAAAATAGTAATAGAAAAAAGCTTTTGGAAACCTTCTCAGAACTAATTTTGGAAAGAAAGGAGTTTGATTATTTAGTTAAACCATTGCTAAATATGATTGGAGATTTGGAAAAAAATATTTCTTTCAACAAATACATAATTAATAATAATACAATCAAAGAGTTAAAAAAGCAAAGAGAGTTAGTAAGAAATGATATCATTGCTAATGAATCTAAATTTACTTGTTATGACATTACAGAAAAGTCACGTTCTATTGCTTTGGTAGAAGAGTATATGAGCGTTGATATAGAATTCAATACTGAAAAATTAGATGCCAAGCGAAGGCTTATTAGGGAATTGAAAGCAGAAATTAGGGTATTACAAAATAGTGATAATGACGAAAAAATCACTAGCATTTCTGATTTTATAACAAAATTGTATAAATCGGGAAAAGAAGTTTCTGACATTATAAAAAGCGATAATAATATTGAAGGTTTTTATATTCAATATTACAAAAAGGGGAATTTGTTACAACCGAAAATAATTGACGATACGTCTCAAAATAAAGATAAATATGAGAACTACTATACTGGAAGTATGGCAAGGCATACCTTAATTCAATTATGTGGGTATTTTGGGTTTTTAAATTTATTAATTAAGGAGAATAAGTATCCTTTAATTCCTATATTGGTAATTGATCATATATCAAAACCCTTTGATTCATGTAATAGAAAAGCAATAGGGATAATCTTACAACAATTTTATAAAAGTATTAGCACAAATGAACTTCAAATTTTTATGTTTGATGATGAAAATTGTGAAGACTTATCTATTATTCCCAATCATTATGAGGATTTGGTAACTGACGGTAAATCAGGGTTTAATCCTTTTTTCTACGAGGTAAAAACAGCTGATTGAAAGAACCTTTTATGCGCAAGGCAATAACAGATTTAATAAAATAAATCATAGAGATTGGTGACTGATAAACTCATGAGTAAAATGTACATATGAAAATGTGAGGTGATTATATGAAAAGTCATAATATAGCTTTACGTGCTCAAGACTTTCAAGAAGCTCTTAAAGAGACAAGTTCATTTGGTCCTAAAGAAGTTCATTTTCGAAATACGATACTTATTGGAAAAGCTGCAAGCTTGTCAATGCATTTAAAAGGGCTTAATTATATTGAAGATATTGATGGATTGATGTATGCAGCAGCTGAACTTGGCATTACAAGTATTGAACTTGAAATTGTTTTAAGACAACTAGAAGAAGTAGATTTTATAAGCGTAATTAAATCTGGGACGGATATCAAACGTGTTGATATAAGAGTTCCAGTGTTTAGAAATGCATATGAAGATTTAGGGAATTTGTGGAGTAGTAAAAATCCGACCGAAACCGAAAAATTTGGAGTTGAGTTGCTTGATAAACTACTTATATCACCAATTAAGGAAGAAATATTTGTTAATACAGGGTTAAGTCCTACTGGAGTAGCTATACTAAAAGATGTTATGACAGCGGGTCAACTCATAAAGATTGAGCCAGTTTCTGGGGAAAAAATTGTGTATTCGCCATTAGCAGTTGATGCTAATCCAATTAACTATTTAAAATGGGCAGAAAGACATACCGATAGTGTAGCAAACTTAGTTAATACTCTTAATGCTAACCAAGGTATACCAATATCTTCATCTTTGATTCCAAATAAAGAAACCCTGGAAGATGCTATTTTAACTGGGGTACTTATGCCTGTAAGAATAATAGGTGCTACCGGGGAGCAAAATTTCATTTTTTCTCCCAAAGGTGGACTTAATAATGAAGAGCGAGTAATAATGGATAAAGCCAGAGCCTTATTGGCATGTGTAAGATACGGACAAAATTTTGCTGCGGGTACTCCGATTAAATATCCCCGCTCCATCTTAACACAATTGCGTAGTAATAAACGTTTTGCAAAAGGCCATCCTGATCTTTACAGTCAATACGGAATTTTGGTAGAAAAACTTGTTGGACGACCAGTTAAAGAAGGCTCTAACAAATGGAATCTTGAAATAATTGACACCGATGAAAACCTTAAAGCACTTGATGTGGCTATCGATATGCTTGAAATGGGAGCATCTCCTACGGCACATTTAAATCTTGAAGCTCAAAAAGCCATCATAAGTCCTCATGGATATCAGGGGCCTACTTCGACTAGACCTCGTCTTGCCACTGTAATACAAGGATCTGCTGCAACTAGAGCAGAAATCGTAACCAATCTTATTTCTATTGCAAGAGGTGTATCTGATGACTAAATCTAGAGATAAAGATTTATATTTAAAGTTAAGATTTAAAAGAATACTTTTTCTATTAGGATATTATTCACCAATAGAAGTTGACTTGAGTGATTTTCAAGTTGATCAAAATAATGAAAAAAAACGGACATCTTTAACTGATTTAGATGTTTTGGGAATAAAATATGATCTTGTTCTTACTTCACATATTGTCGTAGGCGATTGTAAAAGTGGTAGAAATGTGTCAGATTCGAACAGACTTTTTTGGTTAAAGGGAGTTTCTGAGTTTTTTGGGGCCGATGTTGCGTATTTTCTTAGGCCTACGATTGCAAATCATGCTCGTGCGATAGCTCCAAGATTAGGGCTAAGGATTTTAGATGAGAATGAACTTTCGTTATTAGAAGAAAATTTAAAAGCTAATACCTTGATTTTACCAATTGCGGACCCAGATATTTATGAAACTAAGCAATCTCTATGGAGTGTTAATATTCAAATCGGAAGTACATCTGCACAATCGGAAACTCAGATAAAAAAAGTGTTAGGTTTCTTTTCATATGGGTACTGGTATAACGATCAGTATAGGAATCTTTTTAGAGTAATACATCACATGAATAGTATTGCACATTTATTGGATTTTCAACGACCACGCGATGTTTTGATTGCTTATATCGCTTTAGAACGTTTTACACATTGCCTTTTAGAATTAGGAAGTTATATTTATTCAAGGGGGCTTTCGCAAATTCCAATGAATTCAAAGCTATATCTTAATGGAGGGTCAATGGCGTATAGAGAACGAGAAAAGATATTTGATCTTTTAAACCAAATTGGTGTAAAAGAGAATATAGATCCTCCCTTTCTTCCAGATATTATAGAGCAGGTAAATCGAATTATTAATAACCCGTCTGCTGCTTCTATGGCTTTGACGTATTTAGAGGCAATATATATGTGGTGCGAAATGATGAAGAAGAAAGATTTAAAACAGGTTTTTCTAGATAAATATAATGTTGGTACAATTGTATTAGCAAGAGATATTTGTCATACATTCTGTAAAGCTAGCGGATTAAATGAGCAATTATATAAAGTATTAATGTCTCTGTAATTAGATCGGAACCAGCTCATTTTGGGGTGGTTCCTTTTGTTGCAACGGAGGAATTCTCAATATAATGCATAAAAAAGGAAAATTACCTAAGAAAACGAAATTAACTTTTTAAAGGAAGTTAATTTATGCCAGAATATATGCATGTAAATTAGGCAAGTAGCAAATTACTAAGGTAGGTATAGAATACGGAAGAGGTGTTAATTATGTCTGATAAAAGACCTAATAAATTGATAAACGAGAAGAGTCCGTACCTACTTCAGCACGCGTATAATCCGGTGAATTGGTATCCGTGGGGTGAAGAGGCGTTTGCGAAGGCGAAGGCAGAAGACAAGCCTGTGTTTTTGAGTGTCGGCTATAGTACGTGCCATTGGTGCCATGTGATGGAAAGGGAATCTTTCGAAGATGTTGAGGTTGCAGAAATTTTGAATAAGCATTTTGTTGCCATTAAGGTAGATCGGGAAGAACGACCGGATATTGATCATATTTATATGGAAGTCTGTCAGGCGATGACAGGACGAGGCGGCTGGCCGCTAACGGTTGTCATGACGCCGGAACAAAAACCGTTTTTCGTTGGAACGTATTTTCCGAAAATAAGCCGGGAAGGGTATCCTGGTCTGATGCAGCTACTCACGGTGTTAGCGGAACATTGGCGTGAAAATAGGCAGAATGTGATTGCTGAAATGGGTGAGTTTCATAAGGTACTCAGCAAACAGCGGTTTAAAATCGGCCATCTGTCGCAAGCTACATTAGATAAGGCTTATGAGAATCTCGCGCGCGAATTCGATGCAGTGAATGGCGGTTTTGGTTTCGCGCCGAAGTTTCCGATGCCGCATCAACTGTTTTTTTTACTGCGCTACTATGCTTTGACAGGTAAAAAACAAGCCCTTGTCATGGTTCAAACGACACTGGATGCCATGAGTCGCGGCGGAATTTATGATCAACTGGGGTTCGGGTTTTCCCGTTATAGTGTCGATCCAGAGTGGCATGCGCCGCATTTTGAAAAAATGCTGTATGATAATGCCTTGCTTGCCTACGCCTATATTGAAGCTTTTGAAGTGACGCATGAGCCTCGTTATCAACAAATTGCGGAACAAATTTTTACTTATCTCCAGCGGGACATGCTCGATAAGACAGGGACCTTTTATTCGGCGGAAGATGCTGATTCGGAAGGCGTGGAAGGAAAATTTTATTTATGGAGCCGCGCGGAAATCATTCGTCTGCTCGGGAGTGATGGCGAGCTATTTGCTGATTTTTATAGTGCTACTTCCCAAGGAAACTTTGAAACGGATGCCAATATTCTTTACTTAACGAAGCAAGGGTTTGAGGAGTTTGCACTATCTCATCAGGTGACTCCGACAGAGCTTCACGGTAAGCTAGCCGCAGGTCGAGAAAAGCTGTGGCAGCAGCGGGAGCAGCGTGTTCATCCTCATAAAGATGATAAAATTTTGCTTGGCTGGAATGCGTTGTTGATTGCGGTACTCGCCAAAGGGGCCAGGGTGTTTGATGAACCGCGCTATCTGGAGCTGGCTGAACAAACGTGGCAATCATTACAGACGCTGTTAAAGCGTCCGGACGGGCGCTGGCTGGCTCGTTATCGTGAGGGGGAGGCCGCTTATTTGGCGTACCTTGATGATTATGCCTATCTTTGCTGGGCCTTGATTGAATTGTATGGCGCATCGCTTGATGTGGATGTTATAGCTGAAGCCAGTCAATTAGCGGAGCAAGTGCTGGTCTTGTTTGGTGATCAGAAACACGGCGGTTTCTTCTTTTATGGTCAAGATGGTGAGAAATTGCTCAGACGTCCCAAAGAATATGGCGATGGCGCTTTGCCTTCAGGGAACTCTGTTATGGCTTGGTGCTTAGCGAAGCTTTATCGATTGACGCAGCAACCACAATGGAAAACTGAATTGGACAAACTACTCAAAGAAGTTCCAGGTGAAGTTGCAGACTATCCTCATGGCTATTCGTTTTTGCTTCAGGCCCTGCTTTATCAGTCGCAGCCGCCGCAGCAGGCCATTATAGCTGGCTGGAGACGGCAGGATGAATCAGAAGCTATGCTGAAAGTCTGCCGGGAAAAATATGCTCCTTTTTTAGATGTTATTTTGATTGACGAACAGGATCGGCAGAAAACAGAAGAGCTTTTTCCGCAGACGCTAGACTATCCTCTCCTCGATAATCAAGTGACAGCTTATGTTTGTGAAGATTATCAGTGCCAGCTTCCCGTACATCATAAGGAGGAGCTTGAACGTATCCTTGTTACTGTTAGTTCGAGGGACAAATGAACATTAACAATAATTTTAATAGGCATAAAAAAATCATCCCAGACCGATTCTATGCTCTGGGGTGATTTATAAAATATGAAATGAAAATTCAGAAAAAATAGTGTCTTCCATCGGTCTATTTGCTTGCAATCCTTGGGCAAAGGACTATAATTAGTAATAGGTGGAAATTAAAAAGTCGCCGTGTCCTGAAAGTGTAACGAGCACCTTCAGGCACGAGCAGGTGAACCAGCACCTACACGTAACAGCGAACTGTCCACGACGATACTTATCATTATACCGTGTGCCCTTCCTTGATACAAGCGATGGTATGTTCGGTATATAAGGTGGCTGTTATGGCAGAGCTTAGCGGCTGCATGCATAGATATGCAAACGATAGAGCAAAGCGCATGTGTAGGTCAAAAAGAGAGACCTGGCATGCGCTTTTTAATTTCCTCCTTAGACGGGTTGTACAGCGGGGTTCCAAGCACTTTATCAGTGCAGGAAATCCCCTGCTGTTGCAGCCTGAATATTGAGGAGGATCAATAGTATTATGAGTGAGGGTATGCATATTTTTGAAACAGTGACAAGGGAATTGTGGGTTATGCATAATGAGGGTTACCTGCGGGATTTAGGACAAGTATCGGGTAATTACTATTGGGCAGCGCGGGAAATTGAACAATTGCAGAAAGAGTTAGCCGTAGCATTGTCGAAAGAGGATTTTGAAAAACTAACTCAATTGCAGGACTATTTTATAAATCAAGAAACGATCGCTGGCGAGATATTCTATAATCAAGGTTTTGCTGATGGCATGAGCCTTATTATGCAGTCCGCCATGTGGGAAGCAGTTCGGAGGTAAAAAAATTATAAAACGCGAATAGATTATTAAATTTTAAAAACTACGTAAAGGTAAATTTACGTAGTTTTTTTATCCTGTGGTATACTAGAAATAACTAGAAACAATGAAAATTAAAAGGATGAAATCTTATGACTCAATCAAATTTTAAGGCCTTAGTGTTGAGCAGTGAAATTAACTTGGGGAAGATCGCGCGGCACTTTGGAATGAATCAGAAGTTTAAATGGGAAGACCTTTTGCTGTTAGACGAGCAATCCCTCAAGGGCTTATTAAGGGAGCCTGATGGCAAGATGGTCTATATCTTTCACTTCGGAGCCATGGTTTTTGTTAACTTTGAACACCATCAGATGATGGATGTCATTAGTTATATTAAGCAGATTGAAAAAAGCGTCAATGTTACGAATCCCTTTGAATTTAGTGATGATTATCGCTTGGAAATTACTTTGGATGAAGACCCGGCTATTAACAATGATACGATGATAACGGCTGAGAGTCACGAGGGCCAGGGAGAAATCATTGCCACTGTGCTTGCAAAATCAGTGGCTTTAGAAAAGATTGAAGCAGATATTGATATATTGCTTGATGATATCGAAGAGGTTGTCCAGTTTTTGGAACAGGGCAAATTGAATGTATCGGATGATAAGCTGGCGAAAATGTCGGCAAAAATTTTAGGTTATAAATTTAATACGATTTCTTACATAAGGCTGCTTGATAAGCCGGATATCACGTGGGTTAACGAAAGTGCCAGTCAGCTGTTTGTAGAATTAAGTACATTGTTTGAACTGGATGATCGCTATAAAAACATTCGCCATAAATCAGAAACACTGATGGATATTACGGAAGTCTTTTCCGGACTGACTCATGCGAGACGCGGCAATCGCTTGGAGTGGGCAGTCATTATTCTTATTGCCATTGAAATTTTGTTATCTCTTTATACTATGTTCTTTCAGAAATAACAGAAAGCAGCGAATGATAACGGCATGAATAGCAAAGCTCTTGAATGAAAAATATTCAGGAGCTTTGCTTTGTTTTTCAAGGAAACGCGATTAGTGGGGCATACTAGCGAAAAATAATGAAGCGAGGGATACTTATGCAACCGTTTGTGCCTAAACAGGCCTATTTTGAACCGGAAGCCCTTGACTATCCGTTGGGTGTCGAGATTTATGAGAAACTTAGTGATTTATCTGTACCGATTCGGATGACCTCTTCTCATAATCGGATCACAGGGATTACGGGGAGTACGGTCCAAAAGTCTTATCAGGAGGCGAAACGGACGTTGGTAGTGGGTGTGAGACGGACGCTGAATTTCCAAACGTGTAAACCGTCGGCTCATTTTCAATTGCCCCTTAATACGGGGTGTTCCAGCATGTGTGAGTACTGTTATCTTATGACAACGCTTGGCAAGAAACCGTACTTACGGGCCTATGTCAATATTGACGAAGTGCTGGAAAGAGTAACAACCTATATTCAGGAACGAACGCCTGAAGTGACTATTTTTGAAGGAGCGGCTACATCAGATCCGATACCCACGGAGTATCTAACAGGGCTTCTGAAGCGTACGATTGGCTTTTTTGGCAGCCAGCCCCTTGGACGATTCCGTTTTGTTACCAAGCATAGTCAAGTTGATTCTTTGCTAAACGTTCCTCATGGCGGACACACACGGTTTCGATTTACCCTTAATGCGGATTCGCTGATTGCTCGTTATGAGCATTTAACGCCGCCGCTTTCAGAGCGTATAACAGCTGCGGCCAAGGTAGCCAAAGCGGGTTATCCTTTAGGATTTATTATTGCACCCATTTTTTATTACCCATTGTGGAAGTCTGATTATTATGCTATGTTTGAAGAACTAGCGAAAACACTTCCACCTGTTTCGGAACCGATTACCTTTGAATTTATCAGTCATCGTTTTACAAAACGGGCCAAGAGTAATATTGAGGAATTGTTTCCTATGACACAGCTTCCACTTGAGGAAAGTGAACGAATGTTTAAATTCGGTCAGTTCGGTTATGGCAAGTATTTGTATCCGGCTGAATTGCGCCGAGAAATGGAAGCGTTTTGTCGCGACTTAGCAGGTCGGTTTTTTCCTACGGCAAAGATTGAGTATTTTGTCTAAATATTCAAAGTGAATCGCAGGGGATACCCATCTGTTGTGGAATATACAAACAGGAGGGATCTTTGGTGATTGTGGGAATTGGCATGGATTTGATTGAAATTGAACGTATTCAGGCGGCAATTGCAAAGAAGGCATTTATTACCCGTGTATTTACGCCTCGTGAACAGGCTTATTGTGATAGTCGCAAAACAGGGCGCAGTTCTTCTTATGCGGCGCGGTTTGCCGGGAAAGAAGCTGTATTAAAGGCACTTGGAACAGGGCTTATTAAAGGAACCTTGCAGGAAATTGAAATATTGCCGGATGCCTTGGGGGCTCCTGTTGTTACGCTAAGTGGAACCTTTGCTAAAATTGCTGCTAAAAAAAATATTACTAAAATTTATATATCTTTGACTCATGCCAGGCAATATGCTGCGGCACAAGTCGTTTGTTGGGGAGGAAATAACAGTGAAAGTTGCAACAGCGCAGGAAATGAAACAAATTGACCGCAAGGCCATAGATATGTACGGCATTCCCGGTGTTGTTTTGATGGAAAACGCCGGAACGGCTATAGTGAAGTGCTTGGAAAAAGTCAATGGATCACTTACTGGTAAAAAAGTTATTGTTTTAGCTGGTAAGGGTAATAATGGTGGTGATGGGTTTGTTATTGCTCGTCATTTAGCCAATCATGGTGCAAAAGTGAAAGTATTTTTGTTTTGTTCACAACAGGCCATAGCGGGTGATGCGAAGGTTCACTTAGCGATTTTAGTACAAATGGGCCTGGATATTATGGAGATTTCCGGTGAACGGGACTGGGATCGGCTGAAAATAGCGCTTTCTTTTGCTGATTATCTTGTCGATGCTTTAGTCGGAACGGGTTTTCATGGTCGGTTAAGTGCCACTTTGGAACAGGCCGTTTCTTTTATGAATCAATCTGGCAAGCCGATTTATGCTGTCGATATTCCGTCGGGTGTACAGGGAAATGACGGTCAAGTTACGACGCAGGCTGTGAAGGCTGCTTATACCGTTACCTTTGGACTGCCCAAGCCAGGGCTGCTTATTTATCCTGGGGCCGATTATGCGGGGAAAATTATTGTTGATGATATTGGAGTGCCGACCAATCTTTTGACGAGTGGAGAAATTAAGCAGAATGTGATTACTGCACTTGATGTACTCGAAAGGCTTCCGAAACGTACGGCATCCTGTCATAAAGGCGATATGGGCTGGGCTTTTATTGTTGCAGGATCGGAAGGCTTTACGGGTGCTGCCGCACTGGCTGCTCAAGGGGCGCTGCGTTCTGGCGCGGGCAAGGTTACGCTGGGTGTAGGAGAAAGTATTTATAGTATTGCTGCAACGAAGTTGACGGAAGTTATGGTGAAGTCGCTGCCTGATAAGGTAGGCGGAGTTTTAACACGCGATTCTTTACCTGCTATTCAATCCTTTCTGGCTCAGGCCGATGTGCTTGCCCTTGGACCCGGCCTGGGGCGTGATGAAAGAACGCTATCACTTGTTACCGAATTAATCCAGTCTGTTCAGTTGCCTTTGGTGATTGATGCCGATGCCTTATATGCTGTGGCAAAGGATCCATCTGTGCTCGGTTCAAGTCAGGCTCTTTGTATTGTTACACCCCATCCAGGTGAGATGGCGGCACTCACAGGCCTTACGATTGAAGAAATTCAGTCCAATCGATTGGCTGTGGCCAGGCAGTATGCGGCGGAATGGAAAAGTATAGTTATTTTAAAAGGTGCGGCAACAATCGTTGCCTTTCCTGATGGAGAAGTATATATTAATACTACAGGGAATGTTGGTATGGCGACAGGTGGAACAGGCGATGTTTTGACTGGAATGATTACGGCTTTTATTGCACAAGGCTGTTCGAGTCATGATGCGGCGATTATCGGCGTCTATTTGCATGGTTTAGCAGGAGATTTATTAGCTGAAAATAGTCCCGTTGGTATGACTGCGGGCGATTTGGCACAGGCTATTCCAGCGGCTGTTTGTGGTATTTATACAGGCAAAAAATGCGAATGAGTATTATTCTATACAAACTTCATGCTTATGATAGAATAATTATCAAAAATGCTCTATAAAAAAGTTGACATGGTGATATATTAAATACTATACTTTATTGTAGATGATTGTGCCGCAAGGATCAGCGGAGGTGAGGGTGTGGCCGAGTTAAAACGTATTATGATTAGTATCCCGAATAGTTTGCTGCAAGAGGTTGATGGCTTTATTGCCATGGAAAAATTAAGCCGTAGTCAGTTCGTCAGAGAAGCAATGCGCTTATATATTGAAGATAGGAAGCGAAAAGCCGTGCGTGATATGATGAAAAAGGGATATCAGGAAATGGCCATTATTAATTTATCACTGGCAGAAGAAGGGCTACTTGCTGACAGCGAAGTTTTCGAGATGATGCCTACTTTACTGGCGGAGCGTGAATAAGTTGTGGTAGTAAAGCGTGGAGATATTTATTTTGCCAACTTAAGTCCCGTAGTTGGTTCAGAGCAGGGCGGGCACCGGCCTGTTTTAGTGATTCAAAATGATGTGGGTAACAAATACAGTCCAACTGTGATTGTTGCTGCCATTACGTCGCAGATTTCGAAGGCGAAGCTGCCGACTCATGTTGAAGTAAGTGCTAAGTTGTTTCAGCTTGAAAAGGATTCAGTGGTGCTATTAGAACAACTGCGAACGATTGATAAACGACGTTTGAAAGAAAAGGTTACGCATTTAAGTGAAGATATTATGGAAAAGGTGGATGACGCCGTTCGCATTAGTTTGGGCTTAGTTGAGTTATAAGGGACGTAGCAGCAGTTAACAGAATATGATTGATTTAAGGAAAAGGGTCAAAGTTGTGTTAAACTTTGGTCTTTTTTTGTTTTTATGACAAATTTTTAGCAGGAATAATAAAAAAAACAACGAAAACTGTATAGGAATGTCAGGATTTAAGGAGGTTGAAACGGTGCGTCGTAAGTTTTTTGTTTTGTTTATGATTGCTATGATGCTATTGCCACAGGTTGCACTGGCTGCAGCGTACAGAGATATGGGCATCGTGAAGACTTCTGCTATAAGTGCTGTAAAGGGACAAGCATCTCTTACGAATATTCGTTGGGCTAACCATATTGATGCTGCTTCTGGCGCGACTACGCTCAGAATGGTTATTGATATGACAGGACCTGTTCAGGTGGATGGGAGTTTATTGGCCTCTCCATCGCCGCAACTTATTGTGAATATTAAAAATGCGAATGCTAGCAAGGTCGATGATGTCTTGTTAGACGGCAAGGTTGCAAGTAAGATCAATGTTTCTTCAGCAACAGGAAATGCAAAAGTAGTGATTGATTTACCGAATTCCATTAGCCGTAGTGATTATCATGTATTTACTTTGCCAAGTGATAGTAAAAATAACAAACCCTATCGTGTCGTTGTGGATATTAATAAACCGGTATTAAGTAGTAATGTGCATTATTCGGCAGGACTTTCCGATAAGGTTATTGTCCTTGACCCTGGCCATGGTGGCAGTGATCCGGGAGCTATTGGTCCAGGAAAAGATCAAGAAAAAACAGTCACACTTGCTGTCGCGCAAAAGGTGAAATCATTGCTTGAGAAGTCTGGAGCGACTGTGCTTATGACGAGACAGACGGATGTGGATGTTTATGGTCCAAATGCCAGTGGCGCTGATGAATTGGGTGCCAGAGCCGATGTTGCCAATCATCGAAAAACGGATGTCTTTTTGAGTATTCATGCGAATTCTTTTGGCAATCCGACAGTCGGCGGCGGAGCTACTTACTATTATCCAAAATCGAATGCGGATTCTTTGTTAGCCCAATCCATTCAAGATGCATATATTCAAGCGACAGGCTTATCTGATCGTGGTATTTATCAGGCGAATTTTTACGTATTGAAACATACAAGCATGCCTGCTTCACTGATTGAATTGGCCTTTATTTCGAATCCTGCTGAAGAGAAAATGCTGATGGATGATGCTTTTCAACAAAAAATGGCACAAGGAATTGTTCAAGGTCTTGACTCTTTCTTTACACAGGTTGCAGCAGGGGGAGGGGATCATTCATGAGGCATTTTTTGTTTTGTTGTGGTCTATTCGTTTGCTTGCTTCTTACTGGTTGTGCTAATAATAATGATCTGGCAACTACTACTACGCCTGCAGCAACAACAAATACGGCACAACAGTCGCAGTTAGGTGGTGGTACGATACCAGCGACTGCAAATGCAGAGGACACGAAGCATAACTCTATGCAATTGACGCTTTATTATGCCAGTTCTGATGGAATTCATCTTGTTCCGGAAGTCCGTTCTTTTCCGATGAGTGAAACGCCGGCGCGTACAGCTGTTGAAGCCTTGATTGATGGCACAAATAAGCCACAGACAACGAAGGTTTTTCCGCCGGGAACGAAGCTGCGCCAGCTCACCATCAAAGATGATATTGCTTTGGTTGATTTTAATGGCACGATTTTAAAAGGGAATGGTGGTTCCGCCACAGAGACATTATTAGTTACTTCTATTGTCAATACATTAACGGAGTTTCCTCATATCGAAAAGGTCCGGATTCTTGTTGATGGGAAAAAGGTAGATACGCTATACGGTCATCTGGATTTAACTGAACCACTGAGCCGCTCGCCTGGAATGATTAAGAAGTAGCATGAGAAATGAAAAGTAAGCTCAGTATCGTGACTGAGCTTACTTTTTTATTATATAGTCTTGTTAACGCCTGGGAGGTTAACTCTATACTATATGTAAACACGCGGAACTCGTTTGCTTACGGCACAAACGAGTTCATAATGGATGGTTTGTGCCAAAGTGGCGAGTTCACCTGCCGTAATTTCTTCCGTACCTTGCCTGCCAAAGAGTACGGCTTCAGCGCCAATTTCTACTGGATGGTCTGGTCCCAGATCAACCATGATTTGATCCATGCAGATATTACCGACTTGCTGGCAGCGTCTGCCGCCGATTAGGACGGGAGCTTTATTGGACAGCAATCGATGATAGCCGTCGGCATAGCCAATAGGCAAAGTAGCAATATAGGTTGTGCGTGGCGAGCGGAAGGTTCGACCATAACCGATGGTTGTGCCAGCTGGTACTTGTTTTACATAGACCACTTTGGTTTTAAGTTCCATGACAGGTTTTAAGTCTAGTTTATGATGCATTTCGTTTGAGGGTTCCAGACCGTACAAGATAATGCCGGGACGTGAGTTATTGCAAATTGTGCAATCAAGATCGATAATACTGGCGCTATTGGCAAAAGAAATGAAGGGTAAAGAAATATTTTTGTCAGCAAGTTGTTTCAGGCCTTGTTGAAATAAGGCAATTTGTTGTTGGGCATGCTGTTTGTCCTTGCTGTCTGCTGTGGCTAGATGGGTAAAACAGCCACGCAGGTTGATCTCAGGAAAAGACAGGGCATATTCAGCATAGGTCGGGAGGTCTTGTGGTGCAAAGCCAATGCGATTCATCCCGGTATCAATTTTTAACATGACTCGGACCTTTTGGCCTTGGGTACGGGCTGTTTGTGCTAAATTATTGATCTGTTCAAATGTGCAGGCTGTTGCCGTGAGATCATACTGGATAATCTCCTTTGCATCCTCGGCAAAAGTGAGTCCAAGTAGTAAAATGGGAACGGTAAATCCTGCTTCTCGTAGTTCCATGCCTTCTTCCACGGTGGCAACAGCGAGGGCTGTTGCTCCGTTATCTAAAGCTACACGGCTGACTGCGACTGCACCGTGGCCATAAGCGTCCGCTTTGACAACAGCTGTCATGCCAATGGAAGTCGGCAGGTGATGACGAATCGCTTTGACATTGTGAGCGAGATGACCTAAATTTATTTGAGCAATAGTGGGTCTCATAATGATTTCTTCTCCTTTTGTACAGAATGATGATCGTGAAACGATCTGATTATTTATCAGTTTGCTGTAGTGTGGCTAGATTCCTGTTTAGCAGTGTAACTTTTTTTCAACAGTGGTATACTAGCCATGCAGGAAACAATTTGTCATAGCTGGAAATAGTAAATGGTTCAGCTTTTTTAGTCCATTGAGGTGGTAAAGTGAAAATAAAAAGTGTTGGGGAATTTGGATTAATTGATATACTAAAAGAAGATACCATTTATCATCCGGCGAATGTTGTCGTGGGCATTGGGGATGATGCGGCCGTTCTGCTTCCGACACCGCGCCATTTGCAACTTATGACGACAGATATGTTAGTGGAAAATGTCCATTTTACCATGAAAACAACGCTGCCTCAGCAGCTTGGTTATAAATCCATGGCTGTTAGTTTTAGTGATATTGCGGCTATGGGGGGAAAGCCTTGTCATGCAGTCGTTTCAATTGCTATTCCTCCTGAGACAGATGTGGATTTTATGATTAATTTATACCAGGGAATGAAGGAAATCTGCCGGGAATATGCAGTGAATATTGTGGGTGGTGACACGGTGTCTACGCATCACGAACTGGTGATTAATGTCACTGTGACAGGTGAAGTGGACGCGGCTCAGCTTGTGCGCCGAGCGGGGGCCCAAGTAGGCGACATTGTGGCTGTTACAGGGACTCTGGGGAATTCGAGTATGGGACTGGCTTTATTATCGAAGGGACAGTGGGAAGATTATCCTTTTGCCTGGCCTCTTGTGACGGCTCATCTTACGCCTAAGCCTCTCGTGGGTCCCGGTCAAAGACTCGGAAAAATGGGTGCAACAAGCATGAATGATATTAGTGACGGTTTGGCAAGTGAGATGAATGAAATTGCTTCTGCAAGTAAGGTAGGAGTTCGATTGGAACAAACGAAGCTGCCTTTGTCGAAAGAATTGCTGGAGGCTACAGAACGCATTGATTTGTCAGCCCTTGATTGTGCGCTTTATGGTGGTGAAGATTATCAGCTTGTATTTACGATGAATCCGGCTGATTTTTCTTGTCTGACAGAGGAAAGCGTGGGATGTGCTTTTACAGCGATTGGTGAAGTGGTGGAAGGAGAAGAAGTGATTTTGCTTGACAAGGAAGGTCAGTCTTCGGTGCTGAAGCCACGGGGATTCAATCATTTTTGTTAGGATGTAGGAGGATTTATGTTTTCTTTACAGAGTTTTTCAGAACAGGATACGACCCAAATAGCCGTTTTGCTTGCACCGCTACTAAAAGATGGCGATGTGATTGCTTTAATGGGCGATCTCGGGGCAGGTAAAACTTTTTTTTCACAGCAATTAGTTCAGGCTTTGGGGATTGAAGAGGATGTGACAAGCCCGACCTTTACTTTGCTCCAAATTTATGATGGCAAAATCCCTGTTCATCATTTTGATCTTTATCGGCTGGAAGATGCACAGGAACTTGATGAAATTGGCTTTTATGAGTATACGAGTTATGGTATTTCACTGATTGAATGGGCTGATAAATTTGGCACGGAACTGCCTGACGAATATTTATCGCTCACGATGAAACGCAGTAGTGGGATTCTAGAACGATTGTTAGTATTTGAGCCCCATGGTAGGCGCTATGAGGCGATTTGTGAGGAGTTGATGCGTCTTGTTAATGCTGTCTCTTGATACAGCAACGCTTGTCTCGACAGTTGCTCTTGCAACAGAAGATAAGCTCATTGCCGAATTCACTCTTCAAACGACGAAGACGCATTCCGAAAAGCTTATGCCTACGATTGACATGCTTTGCCAGTTTGCCGGGTTTCAAGCCAGCGATGTTGAGGCCATTGCAGTAAGCACGGGTCCTGGTTCATTTACAGGACTCAGAATTGGCATGGCTACGGCTAAAGCCTTGAGCTATGCCAATTCATTGCCTTTAATCGGTGTTCCGACATTGATGGGTTTGGCCTATAATTTTAGTAGTTCTTCCTGCCTGATTGTCCCTGTCCTTGATGCGCAAAAAGGCAATGTTTATCATGCTTCTTATCGTTTTGAACGGGGGAATCTTAAGGAAATACAAGCTGTGAATGTTATGAAAGCTGCTGAACTTCGTCATGAGCTTGAGGAGCTTGGGCAACAAGTCATTTTAGTAGGGGAATCGACTTCGCTTGTCATGGAAGGTGCTGAAGAAACAACCTTGCTGCATGTGGCTGAGCCTCATTTACTTATGCCGCGGGCAGCGAGTATTGCTCAGGCGGCGTTTAAACTTTTTGAAGCGGGACAGGTGGCGGATGCTATGACACTTACGCCTGTTTATGTTCGCCGTTCTGAAGCGGAAGTGCTGTGGGAACAACGGCAGAGTTGCTGTCATGAATGAACTGAAGGTGAGGCACATGCTGGCAAAAGATATTGATGATGTTGTTGTTATTGAATCTCATTCGTTTGCAGCGCCTTGGTCTCGTGAGGCCTTTGAGGCCGAAATTATGACAAATAAGCTTGCCCGTTATCTTGTCGTCCAGACAGAGGGTACTGTCGTGGCCTATGCGGGTATGTGGATGATCTTTGACGAAGCTCATGTTACGAATGTGGCTGTACTGCCCAAATATCGCGGGCAAGGCATTGGTAAACAACTCATGGCATCTCTTATTCTTTATGCTCAGCAGCAAGGGGCGGAGCGGATGACACTTGAGGTACGTGCGTCCAATGAAATCGCTCAAAATATGTATCGGCAATTCGGTTTTACTGCTAAAGGTATTCGACCACGTTATTACACCGAAAGTAATGAAGATGCTCTTATTATGTGGTTGGATATAAAAAAAGCCACTTTCGTGGCTGAAGGGTGATTGCTCTATAAAATATTCAGCACTTTCCTGTTTTGTGCTGGTGGTGAAAAAATAAAAGGGCGGAAAAACCGCCCTAGGTGTTTACCGGAGAGTTTGTTCGTAGTTCTCGATCATCTTACGAACCATGTGGCCACCGACACGACCGCAATCGGCGGAAGTCATTGTAGCCCAGCCCGAAGAACGTACGCGCTCAGCTACACCTAACTCAGAAGCAATTTCCATTTTCATTTGATCTAAGGCGTTTTCGGCAGCGGGAGTCACTGGTTTACGTGAGCGTGCCATAGTTAAAACCTCCTTTCGTGGACGATCTTGTTTTTCTGTCCACTCTTAATTTGTCTGATTTTTGTGCATAACATACGTGATTTTAGAAGGAAACTACTGGGGGCATTTTTCTTGATAAATTTGGATAACAACATACATTCGACTTTGGTTCTTGGTCTTGAAACAAGCTGTGATGAAACCTCGGCTGCCGTCGTTCGAGACGGTCGGACCATCCTTTCGAACGTCATTTCCTCACAGGTTCCTGTTCACCAAAAATTTGGCGGTGTTGTACCTGAAATTGCATCCCGCAAACATATTGAACAGGTCGTTCCTGTGATTGATCAGGCACTAAGAGAAGCTCAGGTGACACTAGATGAAATATCCGCTATTGGCGTTACCTATGGACCTGGTTTGGTAGGGGCTCTCCTTGTCGGTGTGGCGGCAGCCAAAGCTTTGGCTTTTGCGAAAAGGCTGCCCCTTGTCGGTGTTCATCATCTGGAAGGCCATATTTTTGCCAATCTCCTTACGCATCCTGATTTAGAACCGCCGTTTCTGGCGCTTGTTGTGTCAGGCGGGCACACCTCGCTAGTGAAGGTAGCCTCTTATAATGAGTTTTTGTTGATTGGTCAAACACGCGATGATGCAGCAGGGGAGGCTTTTGATAAGATAGCACGCGTCATGGGGTTGCCTTATCCCGGCGGTCCCCATATTGATCGGCTTGCAGCCGAGGGTGATTCGGCTGCTATCCATTTTCCACGGGCCTTAACAGGCCATGGCAGTTATGAATTTAGTTTTAGTGGTCTGAAATCGGCTGTGCTCAACTATTTAAATTCAGCGAGGCAAAAGGGAGAAGCCATCGTTCATGCCGATGTGGCAGCGAGTTTTCAAGCGGCTATTGTGGATGTTTTAGTCGAAAAAACGTTGCAAGCAGCACAGGAGTACGATCTTAAAAAGGTCGTTTTGGCTGGTGGTGTGGCAGCGAATTCATCACTTCGTAGCCATCTGGCTAATGCACTTGCTATCCAGAATATTCAGTTCTATTATCCGCAAACGGTGCTTTGTACGGATAATGCTGCTATGGTGGCCTGTCGGGCTCATTATCAGTTTTTAGCTGGTAAAATCTCTTCTTTATCATTAAATGCTCGCCCGACGATGCGTCTTGGCCAATCTTTTAATGAAAAAAACAATAATCTTTACTAATTTACAAGGATATTTTCTTCTTGTGTTGAATCATAGAGTATTTATATAGCACAAGGGAGGCAACCTATGGGCGTTATCGGTGATATTTGTCGTAAAGTTACTGGACTCAGTACGGAACAAATTGAACAGCTCGAACAGCTGGCTGTTTTGCTTGGCATCGCTGCTGATTTGTCGCATGCCCAAATCACTGTGTATACTAAGACAAAGTCCAAGCATTTTTTGGCGATTGTTGCTCAGGTGAGGCCTAATACAAGCTTTATTGAGTATCGCCCCCACCTTTTAGGAACAACGGTTAGGGCGACGGAAGAGCCACTTGTCTGGCGTACAATGACGTGTGGCGAACATATTTCGGGTCAAAGAGAATGGGAAATCGGTATGGATGTGCTCGAAATGGAGACTCATGCGATTCGCGATAAAGCGGGTACCGTGATTGCTGTGGTCAGTTTTGAGGCCAGTCATGAAGAGGCTCGTGCTGGGGCCCACCCTGTTTTGGTTGAAATGGCCTTTTTGTTATTGTCTACGAGTCGCGCTAAAATGGAAAATATTTTTAGACGGCTCAATGCGCGGGATGGTATTATTATTGTAGGGGAAAGTGGTCATGTCGTTTTTTCCAATGCTGTTGCTGCAAGTATCTACAAGGTTCTTGGCGTGGGGCGTGTCGTGGGACGGCGTGTGTCAGACAGGCGCAGTCATATGAAAGTGGTACAAAAGGCGATTGCTCACGGAGTGGCTCAGGAACTGGAGATTGAAACAGGCGACTTTGTTTTTAATCAACGTGCCATTCCAGTTGTTGTCGATGAAAAAGTGATTCGTACCTTGTTTATTGTCAGTGATGTTACGGAGATTAAGAAAAAGGAAAAAGAATTGCTCATTAAGTCGGCTGTTATTCAGGAAATTCATCATCGCGTCAAAAATAATCTGCAAACTATTGCCAGTCTATTGAGTTTGCAGGCTAGGCGATCTTCTTCAGCCGATGTAAAGGCTTCTCTGAAAGAATGTATTAATCGTATTTTAAGTATTTCTGTCATTCATGAGTTTTTATCACAACAGGATGTGGAAACAATCAATGTGGCTGAAGTAGCCAAAAACATCTTAGATTCGGTTATTCAAAATATGATGGAACCAGATTTTAATATTCAAACGGTATTTAACGGTGAAACAGTTATCCTTCCTTCTGATTGCGCAACAAGTTTAGCTTTGGCTATTAATGAACTTATTCAAAATTCTATTGAGCATGGTTTTGTTGGCAGGCGAGAGGGCATTATTGGTATTGATATTCGATCTTTATCTGATTGTTATCAAATAGAAATATTTGATAATGGCATTGGCTTACCACCGGGCTTTGATGCGCATAGTTTAAAAAGTCTTGGCATTCAAATTATTACGACACTCATTGAATCGGATTTGTCAGGAAAATTTGAATTAAAATCGGATGGTGGAACACGGGCGATTATTACGATACCTCATATGACAGAGGGAGAAGGAGGCTGAGAAATGGAACTGTTAAAAATCGTTATCGCAGATAATGAATCCATTATTCGTATGGATTTAAAGGAACTATTAGAAGAAGCCGGTCATGATGTAGTCGGTGAGGCGTCAGATGGACTCCACGCCGTTGAACTGGTGCGTAAAACTCGCCCTGATTTGGTGATTATGGATATTAAAATGCCTAAGATGGACGGGATTGCGGCGGCCCGAATTATTGCGAATGAAAAATTAGCACCTGTACTGCTTCTTACGGCCTTTAGTCAGAAGGAAATTGTTGAGAAAGCCAAAGAATCAGGTGTTTTAGCTTACCTTGTGAAACCAATTAAAGAGGCAAATTTATTTCCAGCCATGGAAATTGCTTTGTCGCGATTTAAAGAAATTAGCGATTTAGAACATGAATTGGAAGATGTAAAAAACTCGTTAGAAATGCGTAAACTTTTGGATCGGGCTAAAGGCATTTTGATGGATGCGTATCAATTAAGCGAAGGGGAAGCTTATCGGCGAATTCAGCAATATAGTATGGCGAAGCGGAAGTCGATTCGGGAAGTGGCAGAAGCCATTGTAAATTCAGCAAAAAAATGACGATAGAACGGTTGCCTAACGGTTTTTTAGTTGGGTAGCCGTTTATTTTTTAAATTTAATTCGTTTTTTTATGGAAAAGACTTGATTTTTGTTCCAAAATTATATATCATAATCTATGTAATTAGCACTCCTCTAAAGTGAGTGCTAACAAAAAAGATACAACATTCATTAAGGGAGGTAATTTTTCCATGATTAAGCCATTAGGCGACAGAGTCGTAATTAAAGCTTTAGAAGCGGAGCAAAAAACCAAGAGCGGAATCGTTCTTCCGGATACTGTTAAGGAGAAACCACAGGAAGGCGAAATCGTTGCTGTAGGTGCTGGTAAAGTAATGGAGAATGGTCAAAGAGTAGCCCTTGAAGTAAAAGTTGGCGATAAAGTTCTGTTCTCGAAATATGCTGGAACTGAAGTAAAAGTGAATGACAAAGATTATCTTGTATTGAGTGAAAGAGATATCCTGGCAATTGTAGGCTAATATCATACGAAATTAAGGGAGGTTACATAAATGGCTAAACAAATTGTTTTTGATGAGGAAGCGCGCCGCGCTCTTGAAAGAGGCGTCAATGCTCTTGCAAATGCTGTAAAGGTAACACTTGGACCTAAGGGTCGTAATGTTGTTTTGGATAAAAAATTTGGTGCACCAACAATTACGAATGATGGTGTAACCATTGCTCGTGATATTGATTTAGAAGATCCATTTGAGAATATGGGTGCTCAATTAGTAAAAGAAGTTGCAACAAAAACAAATGATGTTGCTGGTGATGGTACTACGACAGCAACTCTTTTGGCACAAGCTATGATTCATGAAGGTATGCGCAATGTTGCTGCTGGTGCTAACCCGATGATCTTGAAAAAAGGTATTAAAAAAGCAGTCGATGCTTTAGTAGAGGATATTAAAAAATCTGCTAAAAAAGTAGAAACAAAAGATGCTATTGCACAGGTAGCTTCTATTTCTGCCGGCGATGAAGAAATCGGCAATTTGATTGCTGAAGCAATGGAAAAAGTCGGCAACGATGGTGTTATTACTGTTGAAGAATCGAAGACAATGGGAACGGACCTCGATGTTGTAGAAGGCATGCAGTTTGACCGCGGCTATATTTCCCCTTACATGGTAACGGATACAGATAAGATGGAAGCCGTGTTAAATGATCCTTATATTTTGATTACAGACCGTAAAATTGGTGCTATTGCTGATTTGCTGCCTATCCTTGAAAAAGTTGTTCAACAAGGTAAGGAATTACTTGTTATTGCTGAAGACGTTGAAGGTGAAGCACTGGCAACGATTGTTGTTAATAAACTTCGTGGTACCTTCCGCGCTGTTGCTGTAAAAGCTCCTGGCTTTGGTGATCGTCGGAAAGCAATGCTTGAAGATATTGCCATCTTAACAGGCGGTGCTGTGATTACAGAAGATTTGGGTCGCAAACTGGACAGCGTTACGCTGGAAGATTTGGGTCATGCCCGTCAAGTTCGTGTTTCGAAAGAAGAAACAACGATTGTTGATGGTGCAGGCTCTAAGAGCGATATTGATGCTCGTACGGCACAAATCAGAAGCCACATTGAAGAATCCACTTCTGATTTTGATAAAGAAAAACTGCAAGAACGTTTGGCTAAATTGTCCGGCGGCGTAGCAGTTATTCAAGTCGGTGCAGCTACTGAAGTTGAACTGAAAGAAAAGAAACTGCGTATTGAAGATGCTTTAAATGCAACACGCGCAGCTGTTGAAGAAGGCATTGTTGCTGGTGGCGGTACGACTTTCATCGATATTTTGCCTGTACTTGATACAATTAGTGCAGCAGGCGATGAAAAAACAGGCGTAGAGATTGTAAAACGTGCAATTGAAGAACCTGTTCGTCAGATTGCTAATAATGCAGGCCTAGAAGGTTCTGTCGTTGTCGAAAACGTGAAGAAAGCAGGAAAAGGCATCGGCTTTAATGCCTTGACTGAAGAATACATTGATATGATTGCTGCTGGTATTGTTGACCCAGCTAAAGTGACGCGTTCTGCTCTGCAGAATGCAGCAAGTATTGCATCCCTTGTTTTGACAACGGAAACACTTGTTGCAGATAAACCAGAAAAAGATAACGGTGCTGCTGCTGCCGCTGCTATGGGCGGTATGGGTGGCATGGGCGGTATGGGCGGTATGGGCGGCATGATGTAATCTGCTCCCACGAACCTAGTAACTACACGGTTTTTAGCCATGAAAGACCGTAATGTTACCATTTTGTTACCGAAATAAGCAAAAAAAATTAGAGGTTGTCCATAAGTTCACCGAACTTTTGGGCGGCCTCTTTTTTCATATCTTTTGTAACGTGCAGATAAACCTTTCTTGTAGTATCATCGTAAGAATGTCCTAGCCGTTCCATTATTTCTTCCAGACCAACACCGGCTTCTGCTAATAGAGAAGTGTGTGTGTCGCAAACTATGAGGTGTAAGAGAATTATCAAGTTCCGCTATTTTTAATAATCTTGCCATTCTTATCTCAATAAGTTTTACATAAATCGGATAACCAGGATAACGTTCAACAAAAAAACAAAATCTTTATTATGCCATCTATCTCGATTCAACATTTTAAATTTGTTTTGTTTAGAACGATGTATTTCCGATTCTTTAATTGTCTTTTCGGTTACGTTTATTATTCTTCTTGACGCTTTCGTTTTAGGAGGCTGCAATTCATATTTTAGAATATTGTTATTGGGGTTATAGTATGTTCTGGATACGTTGAAAGTCGTGTTAAATACAGCTGTATGGAATATGATTAAAAAGAAACAGTGATATGTTAATCATGAAAATATTGAAAGTTGTTTTGAATCACAAACGGATCATATCGATGTAGCCGAAGTAGTTGAAATAAAGCTATTACGGCAGAGACTTTGTAAGGTATTGAGAGAGTTGTCAATTAAGCAGCGGCAAGCGATAATAAAACAATAATTTTAGGATACAGCCTGACGGAATATGCCCACGAATTGGGGGTTACACCGCAGGCTGTATTTAATTTAAAAAAATGTGGTCTAGCTCGTTTAAAAAATCAGCTTGAAAGAATGTATATATGTGAAAGCTGATATACAGGATACACACAACTAAAATAAGAGATCCTTGGTTATGTCGATTTCAAAAAAATTTGGAGGTAATAAAATGGCAACAGTAGGAGATCAATTAACGGCGCCGGAGGCCGGGTGGAAAAGATATAACGATACAGATACTAATATATGCTACATTGGTAGTTGGGGAAGAATGACAAGTTTGAATAACTTTTGGAATGGCGATGATCATGTCGTTGACGCTCCTAACGGAAAATCCATAAAATTGAGATTTATGGGGAGCAAAATAAGATTAATCGATCAGAGACATACGAATCGCTGCTCAAGTTTGCAAGCAATAATTGATGGGACAGCTTACGACTTTTCCGAGAATGGGAAACCACAGTGTCAAACAATTGTGTTTGAAAAGTTAGGGTTAGATAATACTATTCATATGGTAGAATTCACTTCAAAAGTTCAATCTAGTGGTGATTTTTGTATTGATGCAATTGATATTGACGATACGGGGGAATTATTGCCGATTCTAGATGATCCTAGTAACCTAATTGCAATCGCAGGAGATTCCCAAGTAGCTCTCTCATGGACAGCAGTAACTGGTGCAACTGGTTACAACGTCAAACGTTCTACTACAGCAGGCGGCCCGTATACGACCGTAGGTGCAAACGTATCAACTAATAGCTATTTAGATACAACGGTAACAAACGGCACTACATACTATTATGTGGTAACTGCCGTAAGTGCTGATAGTGAAAGCTGTAATTCCAATGAAGCGTCAGCAACACCGGAAGGTGAAAATCTGCTTAGAATTACAATGAACGATTCCAGTGAGCGGGAATACGAAGTAAATACGACTGAGTTTAATAGCTTTCTTGCATGGTTTAACCGTGCTATTGGTACTGGAACCAGCTACTATTCTTTTGATAAAACGGTTGGTAAGCAAAGTAGTACAGAATATCTGGTTTTTGACAAAATTATTAGCTTTAAAACGACGACAATTGATGGACAAGTAGTTTTAAAAATCATTATGAGCGATTCCAGTGAACGAGAGTATAAAGTTTCTTCGACCAATGATTTTGTGAACTGGCATAATCGGACTGTTGCACCTTGCAGTACAGGCACTACACACTATGAGTTTACCGATGGGGTGGATGGAAGTACAGAGTATCTGTCCTTCGATAAAATTATCAGCTTTGAAGTTATGCCGCTTACAAGATAAAATTTTAATACCGCCTGGTAGCTTAGTGCTGCTGGACGGCATTTTTTTAATTTTGAAAGAAGCGCCTTTGATGCTTTGACTAAAACATATTAGGTCTTAAGTAGGCATTTTTAGATTATGGTAGGAAACGTTTCCCTTTTTATCGAAGAATGCTTACAATACGCAAAAATGGGGGAATTTACATGAAAAAGAAAGTTCTAGCAGCACTTGCAGCACTATCCTTAGTTTCTTCAGTCGGGTTTGCAAGTCCACTGACAGATTATTCCGCAGGTAAAACTGCAATTGATTTAAATTTAAGAAGTTCTGATGTAAAGGACAATGAATATTCCTTAGGCAAAAAATCTAACTTGGATTGGGGTGTTACAACAGGTTTAGGCAATAAACTTGCTATCCAGTATAATGGATACAATGCTAAATCAAAAGATACAGTATACACTAGTAATGCGTATGAGACTAACAGAATGAATTGCGAACTTAAAATCCAAGAGTTTAATGTATTGTACAAATTAGACAGGAATGTGTCTGTATATACTGGCCTCGTTACGCTTAAGGCCTCTAGTCTCGAAAACGACAATGTCGGTGGCGTAGATATACCGTACCCTTATTCAAGCAATACAAAAAAGAAAATGCAATTTGGATTAGTTGGTAGTACTAAAATAGCTGACAAAACTAGTGCTTATGCATCAGTGGGTGTGGCTTCGGATTATACTAATTGGAAAATAGGCGTATCTCAGGAGATTGCTCCTAATCTTGAGCTTAATGTAGATTATCGCAGACTTCAGGCCAAAAAAATGACTTTTGATAATGGTGGTGGAGGTGATGAAATAACAGTTAAAGGTATTGGTTATGGAATCACTTATAAATTTTAATTGTTAATAAAATCGAATATTTCTGTAATGGAAGAGTGTAAAGTATGTTTGCAATAAATTGTTTGTAAATTACTGTACGAATTAATCTCTCAAGTTTAGACAACTCGGTGAATTAGCAAGACCCTCAATCGGTTTATTCCGGGTGGGGGTCTTCTTTTTACTTTGACTAAAACGAACATACGTTCTATAATGAAGATGCGTTTTAAACTAATATTAGGAGGAATTCAATGAACCAATATCTCAATAAAATTATCCAAGGCGATTCTCTAGAAATTTTGCGGCAACTACCCAGCAACTTTGTTGACGCTGTTATAACAGACCCACCTTATTCGTCAGGAGGAATGACATTATCTCAAAAAAATCAGGACCCGATAAAGAAGTATGAACAAACAAATAACAAAATTGTTCATCGTGCGACCTTTTTCGGTGATAACAAAGATACGCGCTCATGGCTTCACTGGTGCATTTTATGGATCTCAGAGTGGCATCGTATTCTAAAACCTGGCGGATACTTTCTTATGTTTTCAGATTGGCGGCAGTTGCCTACGGCCACAGATGCCTTGCAAATGGGGGAATTAGCTTGGCGTGGTATTGTTGCCTGGGATAAGACGGAAGGCTCAAGGGCGCCACACAAAGGCTATTTCAGGCATCAATGTGAATACATAGTTTGGGGAACAAAAGGTGGTTGTCCTAAAGCGGTGCATGGCGGACCATGGCCAGGGTGCTACAGGTTTCCAATTAAGCAATCGGATAAGTTTCATTTAACTGGGAAGCCGACGCCACTCATGGAAAAGCTAGTGTCGATTGTTCCAGAAGGCAGCATTATTTTAGATCCGTTCGCCGGATCGGGGACAACACTGGTGGCTGCTAAGAATACTGGTAGGCAGTTTATTGGAATTGAAAAAGGAAAAGAATATGCTGCAGTTGCAGAAACACGTTTAAGTGCATAAAAATTAGTCCTTATCCTGGTCTTTTCTTGCGGCCGGGATAGGAACTTTTTTTGTTTGTCCCTTATAAATGTCCCTTACGGCGTGTTTTAAGGGACAATAACCTGCTTAAAACTGCTAAAATATCTAATAAGTAAAATAATGTAAAGCTAGATGGACAGTTGATAATAAAGGGACGGGCGGCACATAAAAAGTCATAATTAAATGTAAACTAGGCAATAACATTAGACTCGCATTCAAAAGGTCAGGGGTTCGATTCCCCTCGTCTCCACCAGTAAATTCATGGCTTTGCAGCGATGCAGAGCCTTTTAATATTTATATGTCCCCAAATTAGTCTTCTGGACCGTTTTTGATGGACAAGAAAATTTTTTTAGTACCGCTTATGTTGTCACTACCTTCGATACTTGTTTTTCATATATTGGGTACATGAGGAAAGTCACGAAGGGAACGTCAAGAACGTGAAATGCGTTGTTATGAGCATGAAAGTGACACGCGAGAAATTGTAGCTGGTGTATTGGCTACATATTTGGTTCGGCAAATAGCGCAAGTCCCTCAATCGGATGATTCCGGTTGGGGGCTTTGTCATAATTTCGTCATATTTATTTGATATTGTTATAGCCAAGCTGATCCGGTCACTTATTGGCTGGATACAACGTCTCCAAATTTTCTCCGTTTGCTCTCTCGTATCTCAGCGAGGGAGCCATTTTTATTTGTAATATATTTACATGGTGAGATTTTAAGGTTGCTTTCTGTAACTTTATATATATTTTTTTCTTTAAGAGCAAGTTTATAAAAATAGTAAAAAAGTCTCACTTTCTCACTATTGACATTTATTTGCATATAGAATAAGGTTACTGTGTAGTGTGAGCTGCCGGAATAAGCAGAGAGGAAGCGTAACGATAACATGAGTGTAACTTATAAATTTATGCGTTATCGCCAAGAAAGTGAGATAGAGCTTGAAGATTTAGAAGGAGCTATGAAAACTGCTCTTTACCATCATAAGAGCGGTGAAGCTTCAGGATGTGAAATCAAAGACGGTGATAAAATTTATACCAATAAAGACATGTTGGAATATTTTTATACGCATGGTTGGTTGAGATAATAATCAGCATACCAGCAGCGAAGTAAGAGCCTCACTCGTTTGAGTGAGGCTCTTTTCATTGACATGTGATACCTGGGGAGGGAGGCTTTTGTTAGTTTTATCTATTGCTTTTGAGACTTAATTAGGTCTAAAATGCCTGTTTCTTGTAGGGCTTTAGTTAATTCTCGTCTGTCGGTTAGCCATCTTTCTTCTGATTCTTTAGGACCTAAATATTCATATTGTAGGCCTAGGTTTTCAACGCTTTTTTTGAATTCAGGGTCGGTAATTATTTTTTTTAATTCTTCAGCTAATGCGTCTTTTATTGCCATTGGTGTCTCTTTTGGTACTGCTATTCCATAACGACTATTATAAAAAATATTTATTCCTTGTTCTTGAAATGTCTTAGCATCTGCAAGAATGGGATCAGTTAGATGCTTTTTACTAGCAACTGCTAATATTTTAATTGTTCCATTCTGAACAAAATTTTTGACTGAACCTGGATTTAAGATTGCAACTTGAATATGTCCTCCTAATAAAGCCGATATTACTTCTGGTGCACCTTGGAAAGGAACTTGATTCATAGTAATATTGGTTTCTTTACAAAAAGTTTCACCGACAATATGGCCAAGCGATCCGATGCCGCTGTGACCAAACTTTACTTGTCCTGGATGCTGTTTAGCATAACTAATAAGATCATTAACGGATTGCCATGGCTGATCAGCTTTAACAAACATGACAAACGGGGTAGCTGTAATTTGAGCTAGTGGATCCAATGCGGTTGCGTAATCATATTTGGTGGAAACAAAGAGAGGTTGTAAAAGCAATTCACAACTCGAAATACCAATCGTATAGCCATCTGGATTAGAGGCAGACAGTTCATTCCAAGCAATAGTACCTGTTCCTCCAGGTCTGTTGACGACAATTATTGGTTGATGTAAATATTTCAAGGATAATTTTTCTAAAATTCTGGCGATTAAATCCGTAGGTGATCCAGCACTCCAGGGGATAAGAATTGTAATAGGCTTATTCGGATATTTTTCAATCTTAGGCGTAATTACTTTTGTACTTTCCATGCTTGTACATCCTCCAATCATTATTGAAATAAGCAAAAAGGCTATCAACAAAAATAACGGTTTTTGTCGCACATAAACACCTCCTAACTTCCAAAATACTACATTTAATAGGAAAATCCTGCAATTAAATGTAAATTGATGTACAATATTGTGTATTTATGGTTATAAAAATAAAATTACACAACATTTCTGGCTACACAAAAGAAGCCTCCAACTATTTTGCTGGAGGCTGTGAATATCGTTAATGATTATTTTTGAATATCATATCGGCTCTCTCATATACTTTCTTACTGCAGAGTCCACACGACTCCACCATGGCTATGGCAACATCAATCACTTCGAGTTCACCATGATCATACTTGTCCATGACGGATATAAATTGTTTTTCAACTTCGTTCATTTAGCTTGTCTCCCTTTTTAAATGCGGTAACAAAAATGCTAATGTTACCGCGATGTTACCGCATTTAAGGAACTAATATAAAAGCAATCAAATATTTCGTTAATTTGTATTTCAAAAACTGATATTTCCGCTCTTAAATAAATTAACCTTCCTATTATAATAAGTTTCCGATAGGGGCGGCATGATGTAATCTGCTCCCGCGAACCTAGTAAAATAGGGGATTCTAGCCATGGGATAACACCTATTGCTCACATTTTGACCACATAAAACATAAAAAATTTTTTAGAGGTTTTTCATGAGGTTGTTAAACTTCTGAGAAGCCTCTTTTTTCATTGATTGAGTAACATGTAAATAAACTCTTTTAGTCGTATCATCATCGGAGTGACCAAGGCGTTCCATGATTTCATATAAACCAACTCCGGCTTCTGCCAAAAGGAAAGTATGAGTGTGTCTCAATGAATGCGGTGTCAGTGCTTGATTTAATTCACTTAGCATTAGCAGTCTTGTCATTCTCAGTTCGACTTTTTTTTTAGCGTGGATACCCCTGGCTATCTTCTTCACGGAAAGAATGGTAAGTAACATTTTTCAAGTTAAAATATCTACTGTAAGCATTAATTTATTATACAAATTATACCATGAGTAAAGTTTTACGTGAAAACTATTGTATGCGGGAAAAACGTAGGGAGCGTCATTGAACATAGAAAAAGCCAGGACCTGCTAAGCCCTGGTTTAACAAATGAATTTTCAGATAATATTTACCAATCATCAATTATTATTTGATTAAAGCTGTTTACTAAATATGCCACTAATAACATTGACAATAAGATAAATATAGCGGATTTTGCGCAATGACAATGGATTAGCTGTTTCATTAGAACCGCTCCTTTTGGATATTAGCAAGTATAAGTTACCCGATGAATCGGCTTTTATATGGAAAAGCCAGAGTTATATATCCGGCAAGAAAATAACTCTGGCTGTCCATTAGGTAAATACGGAGTGGCTAGCGGGCAACTAGCCGTATATATGATACCCGGAGACAAAAATATTATGCGGGGAGGGAGATGTAAGCAGAAATTAATTAGTGAGGCTCCTCATCTTTATAAAACCATTTGTGAAATGAATACCAAATATACCAACTAATTAGCCACAAAATATAAGAGCAATACCAATCGTACCCATTGTGATAAGTAATTATGCCGGTATATCTTTCGGTCAGATATTCAATCCCTGTTAAAATTGTTGTCCAAAGGAAAGCCCACTTGATTCTAGACATAGGAGAGTATTTTACCCAAAACATAGCTAGAACTGGCACAACAACTACATTTGCAGTAAAAGAAATGTCTCTTACACCAGGTAAAACTCTAACTGGGAATTCCCACAAGATAAGATAATTTGCAACATAGCAAAGAATATTTGCATAAAGACTGGCAAATAATCCAACAGGAATAAATCGTTTTAATTCTTTGCGAGCCACTATTACCGCAATTATAGCGATCAGTATAATTATGTATTGTATCAATAGTTGAATCTGAATAAACATAAGATCATCCTTTAGCAAGAGATGCATTTAGAATATTTAGTTTAGATAATTAAGGCGAAGAAGCCAAGGTCTAGCAGCAGAGATACTTACGTTTATAGGATAATCCGGCAAGGCAAATATTATGTGGGAGGGGTTAGTAGGACCGGAAGTGAAAAATTACAGGCCAGGAAAATATGGATTACCTTTTAATGGCGGATACGTGATTGCCATAGCTGACTTGGTTGATTGTCTTAAAGTTATCGGTAAGGTTTCGTTAAAAATAGGTGACAAAAAACAGGTAATAACGGTTTTAGAAAATCAGGTAAGGATTACGGGAAATGAATATGAATTCGGCGACTATAGCATTGGTCGTTATGCTTGGATACTAGACAACGTTCAGCAGATTCAGCCAGTGCCAGCAAAAGGGCAGCAACGACTTTGGAATTGGGTGAAATGCCCGAAATAGAAAAACCCAGGACCTGCTAGGCCCTGGTTGGAGAGAGAAGTGAAAATCATATACGCACTATTATGATGTCCGAGCAATCGGGCTTTTATGCTTGGAAAAGTCAGAGTTTTATATCCGGTAAGAAAATAACTCTGGCTGTCCGCCGATATTTTGACCGGGTATAAATCAGACGTGGCCATAAAGGATACAGCCTATAAACGGGCACTGGCTAAGGCAATTATCAATGGGCGCATAGATAAGGTACTATTGAAGGAGTTTTTTTGTTAAAGATGAATACTTCTCTTATACAAATCATGGGGAGGAATATCAATGGCTAACTGTAACGAAGAAAATTGTACCTGTCCTAAAACTACTTGTGAAAGGCATGGTAAGTGCTGCGAATGCATTAATTTCCATCGCACTTTGGAAGACAAAGTATTTTGCATGCGTGGTCAAGAAAGTAAATAATACTAGCCATCCGTAATGGGAGGCTTTTTTATAGAAGAGGAGTGAATGAAATGTACAAAGTAGCACATATTGGATTGGTAGTGAAAGATGCAGACAAATCAAGTTCATTTTATCAGCAGATTCTGAACTGTGAGGTGGTAAATTCCTATCAAGATGAGCGGCTTAAGTTGATTTTCCTCAATTCTGGTGGGCAAATTATTGAATTGGTGCAGCATTTACAAGGAAGCACGCCGGAGCAGCGCTTAGCCGGAGTAGTAGACCACATTGCCTTCGAGGTAGATGATGTCTCCGTTGAAATGGAAAGGCTACGCGTTGCCGGGGTTATGCCCTTGTCTGATAAGCCGTGGTCTTTGGGGAGAAGCTTGAAGAACTTCTTCTGTCTTGGGCCTGATGGAGAGCGACTGGAATTTATGCAGGGGACGCTATAAAGATTCGCATAGTGTAAAATATTCGGGTGAATCGTCCTTCAGAGCGGTTTTCTTTATGTAATAAAAATAACTGTTCCATGGTATAATAAGCCTAATACTGTTAAGAAAGCAGGGTACAGTTTATGTACAATGAAGAGTTATGGGAAGAAGTTGAGTACCTAAAAGGAAAGCTCAGTGAAGTTGTTAGTAAAAAAGGTATTGATTCACCTGAGGCGATTCGAGCGAGCCAAGCATTTAGAAATAAGATGAAAGAATATAGCGATTTAAAGTAAGTCATTGAGAGCCATTGGGGCTCTTTTCTTTTTGCCAAATCGGAGGTAAGAGCCATGGTCAATCTGTGAGCATAGGGGGAGTGTTGAAATGAGTGTTATGGCTGATAATGTTCAGGGAAGGCGACTTTGATCCAGCTGCAGCAGTTGCTGAGATAAAAGAATCAATCACAAAGCCCGGTGATGTATGGCAGCTTGGACGCCATCGGCTAATGTGTGGCGATGCGACAATTATCACCGACGTTGAAAAACTAATGGATGGAAGCCTGGCATCTATGATATTTACGGACCCGCCGTATAATGTCGCTTATGAAGGTGGTTCAGCTGAGAAGCATTGTACTTGACCTGTTTGGTGGATCGGGAAGTACGCGGATGGCTGCCGAGCAAAATGGGAGAGCGTGTTTGGCGGTGGAGCTTGATCCGGTATATTGTGATGTGATAATACGGCGATGGGAAGCGTTCACTGGCCTGAAAGCAGCGTTAATAGCGTGAAAATGCGGACTACTGGCCGCAAAGGAATTAGTAATTTTCGTACGATACTATATCTTTTAAAGACTTTCGGGCTGTATTGTGCCGATCAGGTGATGAAGCATTACCTGCAGCATAACCTACGGCCAATATGTTAATTGGTTCAATATTATCTGGCAAATTAAATTCCTGCTTAATTACTTTTGGATCAAAGTTGCATATCCATACGGTTCCAAGTCCAAGTTCCGTTGCTTGTAACATCATATGGTCAGTGACTATGCTTGCATCAATATCTACGATGGTTTTACTGTCATATGATCTTATCCATGCTGCATTATGATCACCACATATAATAATGGCTAGTGGTGCTCCATAGATATTTGCCCCTTTTTTTAGTTTATCAAATCCTGATTTCTCCTTATCTGTAGTTGATTTTATTGGTTCCGTTCAGATTCGATTTGGTCTAGAATACTAGTTTCATATACCGCCTTAGTTAACATTTGGTTGTCTAGTAACCACTTTTTTTCTGAGTCTTCAACGCCTAAATAATTATATTGCAGGCCCATGGATTCGATATTTCTTTTGAATTCAGGAGTAGTAATGCATTTGCAAAAATAGGATTAGTCATGCGTTCTTCACCTGCAACTGCCAAGACTTTAATCATTCCGCTTTTGAGATATTCATTGGCTGAAGCTGGATTAACTATCGCAATAGATGCACAGTTAAACGGAAATCTTAAGATAGCATTGTTGCAGTTCGAACAAAAATGTCAGCAGAATGGAACGAAAAATTATCAGCATTGCAAGGCGCGTAGGCGTCTATTTTTTGTTTGGGGTGATTATATGCCGAGGGAACCTTGTCGTGAATAGGCGCTTATTCTTATTTATAGTATTATAATGACTATAAGATATCGAGGAGGCGACAAAATGGATTTTGTAAAGCAAGGTCCTGCGGCTAAGTACAGCCATGAGGGCGATGAACCGATAAACGTTAATATGGCATTTGGAGAACAAATAAGTTTTGGCCAAAGATCAGCGGATGTAGTAGCAAGAATAGTTGGAAGTTGGGCGTTCATTATTTTTCAAAGTATTGCATTGTTGATATGGATGGCAGCGAACATTTTTTTAGCTTACCAATATGAAACTAATCCAACTTATTTTAATGCGTGGGACCCGTATCCTTTTATATTGCTTAATTTACTATTGAGCTTTGAAGCTGCATACACAGGTCCAATCATTATGATGAGTCAAAACAGGCAAAATGCGAAAGACAGACTCGCAGCTGAACTTGATTTTGAGGTCAATAAAAAATCTGAAGAAGAAATTAAAGTAATTATGGATCATTTGGTGTACCAGGATAAGTTAATCTTGAAAATCATCGAGAAACAGGAGATAACCAAATGAGTGGACCAGAAATTAATGTTATCGGTCAAAGTTAGATGATATGAAAGAGTTTATGAATGACCGCATGAATCGTTTAGAGTTAAAAGTAGATGGTAAATGTGAAAATTGTCCTACGTCAATAGCTTTTAAAGAACGGTCACGAAGCCAATGGTGGCACATAAAAACAATAGAATATGTATTAGGAACCGCCCTGCTGACAATAGCAGGGTATCTTTATCACACGAAATAGGAGGGGCATAGTGAAAAACAAATTTATACGTTTTTGTAACTGGGCGCAGGCTAATTGGCTTGCGCTTATCATATTTATGGTTATAATCATGCTTTGCTTTGTTACAGGGCTTGCCGGTGTTGTAGCTTTGGCCAAAGCCGCATGGGCTCAGCAGATAATCAGTTTAATTCAGAGCTAGGAAAGCCAATTTCTGAGCAAACAGGAAAAATTATAAGGGGGGATATGAAATGAAAGGTATTGATGTAAGTTATCACAATGGCGTAGTAGATTGGCAATCCGTAATCGGTGCTGGATATGAATTTGTTATAATCCGTCTTGGTTATGGCAATCGTCATCTTGACGAAAAATTTGTAGATAATGTAAACGGAGCATTAGAGGCTGGTTTAAAGACCGGCGTGTACTATTACAGCTATGCGCTTGATGTAGAAGCTGCTAAAGCAGAAGCGCAATTTGTGCAAGAAGTTTTGCAAAGTAATTGTATAAATCCTGAATTGGGTATTTGGTTTGACATGGAGGATGCAGACGGGTACAAGGAACGTCATGGAATGCCAGAAAATCAAACTATCACGGATATGTGCTCAGCTTTTATTTGCATGCTGAACGAAGCAGGATATCAGTATGTCGGGATTTATGCTTCCTATTCATGGCTGACCGGTGTAATTGATATCGCACAGTTAGCTGATTATGTACCGTACTGGAATGCACAATGGGGCAATTGCAATGATTTTCCGTGCGCTAGAATGTGGCAGTTTACGGACAGTCTTAATGTTAATGGGCAGACATTTGATGGGAATGAATATTACGAATAAGAACAAAAGGCGGCTCAAGCGAGTCGCCTATGTACGTTTTTCTACATTTCATCTTTAATGATAACATCGTCCACGTCAATTTCACGAATGGATGTAGGAGTTTTGGAAGTTTGCAGTTTAAAATTCTTAGTATTATTGGTCGGATTGTAATATGTCTTAGGCACTGTTTATGTAGTAGTGGAACTTATTTCAAGACATTTTTAAAGAAAAATGGTTATTACAGTTCCCTTTTTTAATACATTACAGCGATAGCCACTCACACGAGGACTAACTGATTTTCTTTTTGTTCGGGCGGTGGTTGCCATGAACTGCCGCCAATAAGATTACAGGCTGCTCAGATGAGTGGCCTTTTTATATTTGCAGGAAAATCATTTCCTTTGACGAAGTCTGTTGGAAGAATAGAAAAAGCACTATCTTTTCACATACATGGAGGTAATATCATGGATGATAGCATTGCACAACCGGGAAATAATGAAATTTATATTCTATGGAAGAGTGGAGACAAGGAAGTTGCTTTGAGTATGGCGTTTATGTATGCGTTTAATTCTAAGACCAAGGGATGGTGGGATGAAGTAACGTTGATTGTATGGGGCCCCTCGGCAAAACTTCTGGCTACTGATGATGAAATACAGGGGCGGGTTTGTCAAATGATAGATGCTGGAGTTCATGTTACTGCTTGTATAGCCTGCGCGCAGATGTACGGTGTAGTAGAAATTTTAAAAAATCTAGGAATTGATGTAAGGCCTATGGGGATTCCGCTTACCGAGCTATTCAAGTCGGGTAAGAATGTACTTTCCGTATAATCTTAAAGAAATTATAACTAAGCGTCTTTCGGGGCGCTTTTCTTATGGATGCCAAAGTCGTGTAAAATATGTCAAGAATTATGCCAGAACCGAAAGGCTCTTTTATTACATAACCGGATCATATCGATGTAGTCGAAGTAGTTGAACGAAAGCTATTACCCCAGAGATTTTGTAAGGTATTGAGCGAGTTGTCAATATGAATTTACCGATGGGGTGGACGGAAGTACAGAGTATCTGTCCTTCGATAAAATTATCAGCTTTGAAGTTATGCCGCTTATAAAATAAAATTTTAATGCCAACTGGTGATTAATAAAAGCCTCACTCAATTGAGTGGGGCTGTGTGGTTTCCGCTAGTTTGTCTATTGTCTTTGAGATTTGATTAAGTCTAAAATGCCTGTTTCTTGTATTATGTTAGACAATTTTACACGATCTGTTAGCCAACGATTTGCCGAGTCTTCAGAGTTTAAATATTTAGGTTCAAGACCTAATTTTTCCATGCTATTTATAGTTTCAGGTTCAGTAAGAATCGTTTTTAATTCCTCTGCCAGTTTTAATTTTATATTGTTAGGCGTTTCTTTAGGAAGTGCTAGTCCATACCAATTACTAAAAGTTACATTTAGACCCTGTTCTTTGAATGTAGGTACATTTGCGAAGAGGGGATCAGTCATTCGCTGATTATTCGCAACCGCTAATACACGTATTGTGCCAATTTTAACATACTCTTTAATAGTCATAGGATTTGTCATAATGAATTGAACATGTTTGCCAAGTAAAGCGGCTACAATTTCACCGTTCCCGTTAAAGGGGACTTGACTAATGTTGATATTAGCAGCTTTACCAAACATTTCACCTGTAATATGCGTATTGGAACCAATTCCACCATGAGCAAATTTTAACTGATAAGGATGGTCTTTCGCATATTGAATTAAATCGCTAAGATTTTGCCATGGTTGATCAGATAGTATGGCTAAAACGCTAGTTGAAGTTGCAACTTGCGCTATCGGGTCAAGAGCTGTAGGATAATCAGTTTTAGTGGAGTCATAAAGCGGCTTCAATAATAATTCATTTGTTGAAATACCGATTGTGTACCCATCAGGGGCGGCATTTGTAAGCTCATTCCAGCCAATTGTACCTGCTCCGCCGGGTTTGTTCACTATAATTATTGGTTGACCTAAATGGGAAGTCAATGATTTTTCTAGTGCTCTAGCTACTAAATCAGTGCCGCCACCAGCGCTGTAAGGAACAATAAGAGTAATTGGCCTATTCGGATATTTCTCTACCTTTGGTGTAATAACTTTTTCACTCTCCATATTTGCACATCCTCCAATCATAATTGAAATTAGTAATAAACAGGATACAAATAACGATTTTTGTCGCACAAAATCATCTCCTAACTTCCAATATACTACAAATTTTGGGATAATCCTGCATTTTTATGTAATTAAATATACAATATTGTAAATTTATAGTTCGAAATGAAATGATTACCATAGATTTATACAAATACGACTTTTTTTAATTATTTGCCTCTTTGCTTATAGTGTATAAAGAAGCTTTAATTTGCTCAAGATAAAAATATTCTATTAAAAGGAGGTTTGATTTATGGTTGCAAAAGTTATTGAACTCGTAGGTTCATCATCACATAATTGGGAAGAAGCGGTCAGCAATGCAGGGATTGAAGTTTCTAATTTTACTGCGAAGATTAATAATGGGAGCATTACTGAATATAAAGCTAATGTCCATATTGCTTTTAGTGTACATCAGTAACAACATGCAAGTCGGGTCAAATATCATATTAATATCAGATAAAATAATCCCTAATCTATCAGCTGTCAGGTAGGGATTTTTTAATTGACCTAAACGTCCATTATTTCAAATAATCTACGCCTGTCTGTGCTAAAAGTGATGTCAACTAAATCATCAAAGCGGGCGGGAACGTATAACAAATGGCCAAGATTGGAGGCTAATCTTGGCCATTTGAGGATCAAGTTGTGAGTTTTGCTGTCTTGATACAATATATGCTTTGAGTTAACATAATGTTAAAAACAGTTGGGTATAAATCCATTGGAAAATCATTCAATTTATACAACTAGATGTAAATAACAAAAAAATTACGTTGATGGTTATGAGGATAAAATTATTAATTCCGTTTAATCTATAAAAGAAGTTAATTGATCGAAGGAGGTTTTCCATGACAACGATGATGGACAAAGTTACTGAAGGTACAAATACTATTTTTCATATGCTGTTTGACAGAGAACCACTGAACTACATAGAAGGTGCTGTACTGTATGGCATTGTTGGACAAGGCCGTATCAATATGGGTATTCTGGAAGTGATGTACAACCAAGCACAAGACTCTGAATTAAAGGCACTTATTAAAGACGCACTGGAAAATCAAACCGAGTTTTTAATGGAGAAAGCAGAAAGCTATTTAAAATCAAATGAAACTAAATTACCTGAATTTCACATGGAAAGAAGAAAACTACATGAATCCTTGAATATTCCTGAAGATGCGCGTCTCAGTGATAGGGAAATTGTATTGGCCATTGCCAGTATGGCTAAAGCATCGCAAATAGCCGTATTAACTGCTTTGCATCAATCATACCAACCAGATGTAGCGCAACTTTATCGCCGTATATTGGATATATCATTTGATTGGAACTATAAACTTATGACACTGGCAATCAATAACGGCTGGTTACCACATATAGCAAAAATCTCACACTAAAAGAAAAAACTGCTGACACTAAGGTCAGCGGTTTTCTTGTTTCGCGCGAAATCCGTTTTAAGGTAAAGTACGATTTACATATTCTACGTCAGGGTAAATGGTAGGTTGTGTTTTCTCGCGCTTTTTTCTTTCGGAATCGAGAACGGGTGAATTTGGGATATTATTTGGCGTCGTCTGAGTTTGTATTTCCTTATTATTGTCCAATGATTACACACTCCTTTGTGCTTTAGTCATGTTAACACTAGTTTTTTTGCTGTTTAGGCTTTAATATAGGTTTCCCCGGGCTTTTACTTTTATACTGACTCATTGAATAAGGGTGCACAGTTATTTGCATAATACAAAATGAGCAAAGCAGTGCTGTTAAGGAGCCGATATCATGCAATATCATTTGAAAACTTATCGGATTATTGTTATTTGCCTGATGTTCACTATGTTTTTAACGGGATGTGCGAATAAGTCGTTAGAGCCTGCTTCAGAAGAGCCTGTCGGGCCAACTGGTGATCAAACAATTGTGGATGAATGGAAAACGATTGTTCCTCCGCAGGTGCCTGAGTTAAAATCTGTTACAGTTGATGCAAAAACAACTGCGCTGTTAATATTAGATATGCAAACTGCTATATGCAAAAATCCTCGCACTATAGCATCCATTTCTAAGATTAATCAGTTGCTAAGTGTGGCACGGGGAAGAGGCATATTTATTGTCTATAGTTTGACATCGGCAGGAAAACCATCGGATATTGTTCCGGAGCTTGTACCGGATTCTAATGATCCTATTGTGAAAGCAAGTGTTGATAAGTTCTACAACACTGATCTGAACAAAATACTGCATGAACACGGCATAAAAACAGTTATTATTACGGGTACCGCTGCAAACGGTGCCGTTCTCCACACGGCCACTGGTGCTGCTCTTCGGGGGTATCAAGTGGTTATCCCTGTTGAAGGCATGTCGGCTGCTGAGCCGTATGCCGAACAGTATACAGCGTGGCATATGCTTCATAGTCCTGGAACGAGAAACAAGGTGACTTTGACGAAGGGCAATATGATGGGTTTCTAGCGCCGGTTCTATATAGTAAAGTTGGCAAAGAGGATTAAAGCTAGAAATCGAAGTTATCGGAAAGAAAGAAGAGTCAACTTTGATATGAATTTATCAAGGTTGACTCTTCTTTCTTTTTTGTATTGGGTCAGTGGCTTTTTGTCCGTCTTACTACATTCAATGCTGCCGGGATACCTGCCTGCATACTGTTGTATAAACCCATAACGCGTTGAGTAATAATAAGGCACCAGTCACAAAAAATACATAATGAATACCAAAGGTCGCCGCCGTCTGTCCGCCTAACAACGAGCCACCAAAGGAACCTAAAAATTGGGCGGATTGGTTGTAACCAAAACAACGACCTGTAATGGCAGTGGGGGTATTACGCATGATCAGAGTGTTAATAGAAGGCAACAAGCCCGCTGCGGCTATACCTAATAAGAATCGAAGAGCCATTAGTTGCCAGGGAGTTGTTACAAAAGCTTGAGGGATGAATAACATTCCCGCAGCAATAAGGGCCGCTAACATGACTTTTTGAGGACCAATTTTGTCAGAGATTTTTCCTAGCTGTGGGGCGGCAAGCATATTAGCAAATCCAGAAGCAGCAAAGACCAGACCGGAAATAAGTGCAACATGGTTTGTAACGTGTAGTTGTGTGATATACACTGTGATGATGGGTTCGATGGACAATAAAGCCAGTTGTAAGATAAATGTAGTCACAAACATCGTGATCATGATTCCAGGGTTAGGTATCAGGTTCCAAACTTCGCGAAAAGAAAGCACACTTTTCGTGGGGGGCTTGAAATCTTCTTGAACAAATAGGAGAGAGGCCATGAAGGCGATCAGTAATAATGTGCCAGTGCCAAAGAAGACACTACGAAGTCCCCAGGTTTCAGCGAGATAGCCCCCAATGAGCGGACCAAGCAACATGCCCCCAACGGCTCCGGTGGAAAGGGTACCTAATGCCCAGCCCGCGCGTTCTTTGGGGGCTTGCGTTGCAATGAGAGTGATGGCAGCGGAAACAAAGCCTGAGACGGCTCCTTGTACGAGCCGCAGTCCAACTAACTGATACACGTTCTGTACGAAGCCCATGCAAGTTATGACAATAGCCATTCCTAAGCTGGCACGAAGTAGCATGGGTTTTCGCCCATATCTATCTGCAGCTTGCCCCCAGATAGGGGAAGCAATTGCCATAATGATAAAGGTTACGCCGAATGCAAATCCAGATAATTGTTCGATTTCTTCAATATTTTGCACGCCTAAATGTTCAATATATAGTGGTAGAACCGGAGCGATTTGGCTTAAACCTGCAGCGGTGGCAAAACAGCCAAGCCAGCACACTAATAGATTTCTTTTCCAAAATTCCATAATGATATCCTCGTATTCTAAATTTGTAGCTAGTTCAGATTGAAATAGTCTTTTTAGGTCACTGAGAAGACTCTATTCCACGAATGAAAATATCGATTAACCTTTGATAGCTCGCCTCTCGGTCTATGGGTGCAATAAACCACCCGGCTTCTTCCAAAGATGCAAAGCCATGCATTAAGCTGCGCAAGCTTCGAATGGCATGGGTTTTGTCTTCGGCATTCAAATTGTATGGTTCTAGCACTGTTGAAATGACTGCTATCATTTTTTGAATAGCAATCTTGAGATCTAGATTATTACGATCCGGGGATGAGACGATGGCTTTGTACAAACCTGGACGTTCTCTCGCAAATAATCGGTAGGCGTCAGCTATGGCTACAATGGCATCATGTTTTGCTTTACCAATCGCAGCATCACTTATTTTGATGCGGAGTTGATTTGTAGCTAAAATAGCCAATTGTCCCTTTAATTCAGGTAATCCATTAATATGATTGTATAATGAAGGCTTGCGAATTTCTAAATAATTCGCTACGGCAGTCAGCGTAACCTTATCTAAACCATTTGAATCAGCAATTTCGGCTGCCGCTGCTACGATGATCTGACTGTCTAATTTAACGCGTGTACGCAAAAATGTCACCGGCTTTCTCTAAGAACTTGTTGTAAAAATAATCCCGGGGAACTAATGAAAGTAATTATAAAACTAACTATGTTAGTTTGTCAATATTCCATTTTAAATTCGCTGCGAAAATATCATGGTTAAAGAGAGACATTCGGTCTCTTTGCATCATAGACTACAGTAGCTTCACATTCCAAGAGTCATTTAAGATAAAGGGAGGTTTTGATTATGGGATTTGGTGGTCGTGGATTTGGTGGCAACTGGATCATTATTATTATTATTTTGTTACTGTTCTTCTGCTGCTGTGGCAATGACAGTACGAGTTGCTAGGAACTATTGATTTTTTCTCAGGCATACTCTGCTTGTTTGATGCATAGATAGTATCAACAGGCAGAGGGGGAATAATATGATCATTAACTTGCGGCGTTTCTTTCATCATCGACATATTTTTTATAGTTTAATTGGGCTTTTTTTGGTTGGCACAGTCTATGTTGAAGTAGCTGATCTGATTAATTCCGGACCCATTGCCATAGCGGGCACACGCACGGATCAAAAGGTGGTAGCACTTACTTTTGATCATTCCTGGGGCAATAAATATACAGCTTCAATTTTAGATACGCTTAAAAGCCGTAATATACACGCTACTTTTTTCATTATGGGTCCTTGGGCTAAAAAATACCCTGAAATGGCCCAACGGATCGTGCAGGATAAACATGAAGTAGGGAGTCATGGCTATCGTCATGAAAATTACGGTGATATGACGGCAGATTGGGTAAAAGACGATATTCAAAAGGCACATGGACTGATTAAAGAAGTGACTGGTGTTGATCCGACGCTCTTGCGCCCGCCTAATGGTCATTACAGCGCACAATCATTGAAAGTTACCGATGAATTGGGCTATAAAACGATTATTTGGAATGTCGATTCACTTGATTGGAAGAATCCTGGGCGAGATGTGATTATTAATCGTGTCATGTCCAGACTGAAACCTGGATCAATTATTTTACTGCATGCCTCAGATACCCCTACACAGACAGCGGATGCTTTACCTACTTTATTGGATCGCATTCAAGCTGAAGGCTATCAAATTGTCACGGTTGGTGAATTGTTAAATCAGTATAGTGAAAAAGGAATCTTGAAACACTAAACAGGCTGAGGCCTGTTTTTTTTTTCAAAAATAAGCAGGGGTATTTACATTAAACCGCAAATTATGATATATTGTGTGTCTATAGAGAGTGTGCTTTTTGATTGTGTTATGAAGGAGGAATCATCATGTCTTTACAACAGGAATTGGTATTGGTTATGGATTTTGGTGGCCAATATAGCCAATTGATTGCCAGAAGAATACGAGAATGCGGTGTTTATTGTGAAATCGTATCGTTCCATACTTCGTTAGAAAAGATTCAAGCATTAGGACCGAAGGGAATTGTTTTTTCCGGGGGGCCGTCGAGCGTTTATGCTGAAGGTGCACCTCGCTGTGATGCAGGTATTTTTGATCTCAATATTCCGATCCTTGGTATTTGTTATGGTATGCAACTTTCGGCTTATTTGCTTGGTGGCAAAGTAGAGCATGCGGATAGTCGGGAATATGGCAGTGCAGATCTTTGTGTGGACAAACCTTCCTATCTATTTAAGGGAATTGCCGCTCGAACATCGGTGTGGATGAGTCATGGAGATTTTATTAGCCAGCCGCCTCAAGGGTTTACTATTGATGCTCACACGCATAATACGCCCGTGGCAGCTATGGGAAATAGCACGAAACAGATATTTGGCGTTCAGTTTCATCCTGAAGTCGTTCATACGCCAGAAGGCATGAATATGCTAAAAAACTTCTTGTTTGATATTTGTCATTGTCAGGGAAAATGGGATATGGGTTCCTATGTGGACGTAGCTGTAAAGGCTATTCGGGAAAAAGTAGGTAACAAACGTGTGCTGTGTGCTTTAAGCGGTGGTGTCGACTCCTCTGTTGCGGCTGTACTTGTACATAAAGCTGTTGGCAAACAATTGACATGCGTATTTGTGAATCATGGCTTTTTGCGTAAAGGCGAGGCCGAGCAAGTGGTAAAAACCTTCCGTGATGAAATGAAAATGAACTTGGTTTATGTGGATGCCACGAAGCGGTTTATGAATCGCATGGCAGGCGTGACAGAGCCGGAGAAAAAACGCAAGATCATTGGCGAGGAATTTATTCGTGTCTTTGAAGATGAATCAGCTAAGATTGGTGAAATTGACTTTTTGGTGCAAGGAACGCTTTATCCTGATGTCATTGAAAGTGGTACAGAGACGGCGGCTGTTATTAAAAGCCATCACAATGTGGGTGGTTTGCCTGAAGATATGAAGTTTCAATTAATTGAACCATTGCGCGATTTGTTTAAGGATGAAGTGCGGGCGTTAGGTCGGGAAGTTCATTTGGCTGAAGACATTGTATTGCGTCAGCCTTTCCCTGGTCCAGGACTGGCTATCCGGATTATTGGCGAGGTTACGGAAGAAAGACTTACTATTCTTCGTGAAGCCGATTCCATTGTTTATCAGGAGATTAAAGCGGCTGGACTGTATAATAAAGTGTGGCAGTCCTTTGCTATTTTGCCGGCCATGAAGAGTGTCGGCGTTATGGGAGATGAAAGGACTTATGCCTATACAGTCGGATTGCGGGTCGTATCAAGTGAAGACGGTATGACAGCGGACTGGGTGCGTCTTCCTTACGAGGTGATTGATAGTATCTCACGACGTATTGTCAACGAAGTGAAAGGCGTCAATCGTATTGTTTATGATGTAACATCTAAGCCACCTTCCACAATTGAATGGGAATAATGATTTTAAGCTGTTACGACTTTTTTTGGTCGTAACAGTTTTTTTATGGGCAAAGTTGTTTGTTTCATCATACTTTATGGTAAGTAGGTTTTTGCTTTTTTGTGGGAGGAAGGAGTATGAAAGAGAATAAGGCTGCTTGTATTATGATTGTCGATGATTCGCCAGAGAGTCGGCTGTTGATTGAGACTTATTTACGTGCCGCTGGTTATACCCATATTATGCAGGCAGGAAGTGCGCTGGAATGTTATGAACTCCTTAATTTGGAGGAGCGCTCTGGGGCAGAACGTTCAGATTTAATAATCATGGATATTCTGATGCCTCAGACAGACGGAATTGCTGCACTTAAGACACTGAAAGCACATCCCGTTTATCGGGATGTGCCTGTACTCATGGTGACAGTAGAAACAGGTTTGCATCAGCTTGATTTAGCTTTTTCTTGTGGTGCAACAGATTATATGACAAAGCCGCTCAAACAAATCGAATTATTAGCGCGTGTGCGTTCGGCACTCAAACTCAAAACGGAGACAGATTGCCGCAAAGACCGTGAAAAGGTTTTACGGCATGTAACAGCCAAGTTAACTCAGTCAAATAATAAGCTGCGGCAGCTTACAGAACTTGATGGGCTTACGGGTATTGCGAATCGACGACGTTTTGATGAAGTACTTGTTGCTCAGTGTGAGCATTATCCAAAGTTAGGACAGTTTCTGTCCTTCGTCATGATTGATATTGATTGTTTTAAAGCCTATAACGACACGTATGGACATCAACAAGGCGATTGGTGTTTGCAAAAAGTTGCGCATCTTATTCAAACTTTCACTGTGATACCGCAACTTGCTGCACGTTATGGGGGCGAAGAATTTGCGGTTATATTGCCTGACTGTACTGGCGAAAAGGCTGTAAAACTTGCTGAGACGATGCGTTATGAGATTGAGCAAGCCAAGTTTGTTCATGAAGCTTCACCTGTAGCGTCTGTTGTTACAGTCAGCTGTGGTGTTGTGACAGTGGCATCAAAGTGTATCTTGTTACCTGCTGAAGTCATTGCTTTGGCTGATAAGCAGCTTTATTTGGCGAAACAGCAGGGACGGAACCAAGTTAAATTTCAAGAAATAAACGAAAACACGAACATTATAGTAGAAAAATAGCAAAAGGTTCACTTTTTTGTATTGACACTGCGAGTTTATTGCTGGTACAATAAACTCATAAACAAATAAAACTCGTATAAAGTTGAGAATATGGCTCAAAAGTTTCTACCAGGTAACCGTAAATTGCCTGACTACGGGTGAAATCGTTCAGTGTTCCGCTAGACAACGTTGTCTTTATGGCAGGTGAAGTCTAGTTAAAACAGACCGCCTGGATGGGAAATTTCGCTCTTAACGCAAAATTCCTGTCCAGGTATTTTTATTTGTCATGAATGTTTCATTTGTTCATTGGGGATGTTTTTAAGGGAAACGGACTAAATTTCAAACGAAGGGGAGAAAGGAATGTTAGAAAAACTTTTTGCGCTTGCTGAGCGTAAGACGGATGTCAAAACGGAAATGATGGCAGGCATGACGACATTTATGACAATGGCGTATATTTTGTTTGTCAATCCAAGCGTATTAGGTGCTGCAGGCATGGACAAGGCGTCCGTTTTACTTGCAACTGCCCTTGGCGCCGGTATTGTCACCATCATGATGGGTCTGTTTGTCAATTATCCTATTGCGTTAGCACCTGGTATGGGCCTTAATGCTTTTTATGCTTTTACGGTTGTTATTGGTATGGGGGTTACGTGGCAAGTAGCTTTGGGTGCCGTTTTCATTTCTGGTATTATATTTATTTTATTAACAGTGACGCACATCAGGCAATTACTTGTTGAAGGTATGCCGATGTCATTAAAGTATGCCATTACTGTTGGTATCGGTCTCTTTATTACGGTGATTGGTCTTAAAATATCGGGACTCATGAGTATTCGCTTATCGCTGATTCCACCGACACTCGAAAAAATTGTTGCAGGCCATGGTAATGGTACGCCACAGTATTTTGAAACGATTATTGAAATGGGAAAATTGGCAGATAAAGATGTGCTATTGGCTGTTTTTGGTATTATTTTTATGGCTGTACTTATGGCGAGACAGGTCAAGGGATCGATGCTGATTGGTATTTTTACAACAACAATTGTGGGAATTATAATGGGAGTTGTAAAGGTACCGGCTGGTTTTAGTCCAGTGGCTTTTCCTGATTTAAGCCACAATGCTTTTTTTGCCTTGGATATTCCAGGCGCTATTAATATGGGTCTTATGACCATTATCTTTACCTTTACGTTTGTTGAATTATTTGATACCATGGGTACTTTAGTCGGTACGGCGACAAAGGCTGGTTTAGTTGATAAAGACGGCAAATTTCCTGGTATTGGTAAGGCCATGATGGTTGACGCTACAGGTGTTAGTTTGGGCGCATTGCTTGGTACAAGTACCATTACGGCTTTTGTTGAGAGTGCTGCTGGTGTAGGTGCAGGTGGCCGGTCTGGTTTAACAGCTGTTACTTGCGGTGTTTTGTTCATTTTGGCTCTTTTCTTTACGCCCCTTGTCGGACTTATTCCTGATGCGGCGACGGCTCCAGCTTTAATTATCGTGGGTGCGCTGATGATGGAAGGCGTAAAAAAGATTGATTTCAGTGATTTTACGGAAGCTCTTCCGGCATTTTTCACCATTGCGCTCATGCCTTTAACTTATAGCATTGCTAATGGTATTTCGGCGGGGCTGGTTTTTTACCCATTGCTAAAGATTATTACGGGTCGTCCGAAAGAAGTGCACTGGATTGTTTATGTTTTAGGTCTGCTTGTTATCGCCCGGTACATATTCTTAAATGAATAGTCAGTCCGAGCATAACTGAACAATATCTGACCCAGATAGAAGGGATTTTCCTGACTGTCTGGGTTTTCAATTCAAAGAATGATAAGGAAGAAGGAGGAAATCCTATGAAAGTAGCGATTATTATGGGTAGTGATTCTGATTGGCCCAAAGTCAAGCCGGCATTTGACTGTTTGACTGAATTTGGTATTGAAGCTGAAGTTGTTGTTGCTTCGGCCCATCGCACACCAGACAAGGTGAAAGCCTTTGCTGAAGGGGCGAAAAGCCGTGGCATTGCTGTTATTATTGCAGCCGCTGGTGCAGCCGCTCATTTGGGAGGCGTTGTAGCAAGCTTTACAACATTACCTGTCGTTGCTGTCCCAATTGAAGTATCGCTTGGCGGACTTGATTCGCTGTTAAGTATGGTACAGATGCCGTCTGGCATTCCTGTAGCAACGATGGCTATTAATGGTGCCAAGAATGCAGCTCTTTTTGCAGCGCAGATTCTTGCTGTGAGTCAGAGCGATGTGGCCGCTAAATTAACTGCTCATCGCCAAACCATGGCTAAGCAAGTAGAACAAAAAAATGAAAAAATACAAAATTTATTAGGGGGAAATTAACATGACGAAACCATTGTATGAAGGAAAAGCGAAACAGGTTTTTGCAACAGAGAATCCCGACGAATTGCTCGTTTATTTTAAAGATGATGCCACTGCATTTAATGGCGAAAAGAAGGGTACTATTGTTAATAAAGGCGTACTCAACAATAAAATTTCTTCTTTTTTCTTTGAAATGCTGGGACAAGCAGGGATTCATCACCACTTTATTAAACAAGTGAGTGATAGAGAAATGCTTGTAAAAAAATTGGCTATTTTGCCGCTCGAAGTGGTTGTACGCAATATTGCAGCAGGCAGTTTAGCGAAAAGAATCGGCTGGGAAGAGGGCCGAAAAATGCCTTCGCCTGTTGTGGAATTGTACTATAAAGATGATGCCCTTGGTGATCCGCTTATTAATGATTCTCATATTGCTGCCATGGGGCTGGCTACACCCGAGCAGGTTCAGAATTTAAAAGATTCGGCCCTTAAAATTAACGAGATTCTGACGGCTTATTTAAAAACGAAAAACATTGAACTCATTGATTTTAAGCTGGAGTTTGGTACGCATAAAGGTCAAGTGCTGTTGGGCGATGAAATTTCACCAGATACGTGCCGGTTATGGGATACTGTGACAAGCCAGAAACTGGATAAAGACCGTTTCCGTCGTGACTTGGGCAATGTTGAAGATGCCTACAAAGAAGTGCTGAAACGTTTAACAGGCGAAGTTTTATGATTTTTCCACAGGAAAAGGAGGTCCCTTATGATATTTGACATAACCAGTGATAAACTGCATGAGGAATGTGGCGTATTTGGTGTTTTTTCCCGGCAAGATCCCGCTGTGGCTATTACGACTTATAACGGTTTGTTTTCATTGCAGCATCGTGGACAGGAAAGCGCAGGCATTACAGTGAGCGATGGAAAAGTGATGGATGTTAAAAAGGGAATGGGACTTGTTAGCCATGTTTTTCGTGATGGTGTGCCAAGTCAGCAGGGGCACCTATCCATTGGTCATGTGCGTTATTCCACAACAGGCTCTAGTTTGCCTGTCAATACTCAGCCGCTTCTTGTCAGCTATGCTGGCGGACAAATTAGTTTGGCTCATAATGGGAATTTGACGAATGCCTTAAAAATTCGAAAGCAATTAGAAGCTGCCGGCAGCGTCTTTCAGACAACCATGGACAGTGAAGTCATTGTCAATCTGATTGCCCGCTCAGGTCAATCTTGCGTGGAAGAGCAGATTAAAGAAAGTCTGGCTAAAATCGAAGGGGCTTATTGCCTTGTCATTATGACAAAGGATAAGCTGATTGGTGTGCGAGATCCTCAGGGATTTCGTCCCTTATGTTTAGGAAAACTGCTTAATGGCTATGTTATTGCTTCAGAATCTTGCGCACTGGACACGGTGGGTGCCGAATTTATCCGCGATATTGAACCAGGTGAAATGGTTGTTATTGATGATAACGGCGTTACTTCACATTTTTTAACGAAGAAGGCTCCTAAGGCTTTGTGTGTCTTTGAATATATTTATTTTGCCAGATCAGACAGTAGGATGGACGGGCAAAGTGTGTATCAGGCGCGTCTTGCTATGGGACGGCAGCTTGCGAGGGAAAGCAAGTTTAAAGCGGATTTGGTTATTTCTGTGCCTGACTCAGGGACAACGGCTGCTTTAGGCTATTCCAGTGAATCAGGTATTCCTTTTGCTGAGGGCCTGATTAAAAATCGCTATATTGGCCGTACTTTTATTCAGCCGGAACAAAAGAAACGTGAAAAAAGCGTAAAAATGAAACTTAATGCCATTCGGTCTGTCGTGAAAGGCAAATCGCTTATTATGGTAGATGATTCTATTGTTCGCGGTACAACAAGCGGAAAAATTGTTCACCTTTTAAAAGAAGCGGGTGCAACTGCCATTCATATGTGCGTAAGTTCACCGCCGATTACAGATCCTTGTTTTTATGGGATTGATACATCCGTACGGAAAGAACTGATTGCGTCAACGAAGAGCGTGGAAGAAATTCGTCAATTTATCGGTGCAGATTCGCTCCATTACTTGTCAGCCGAAGGATTGTGTCAAGCCATCAAGGGAGTACCATCGAAGGATATGTGCTATGCTTGTTTTACGGGAAGATATCCCGGCTGTACACCAAATGATGAAGATTGCGGAGGGAATAAATATGTCTTCGAACAACACTAAATCTGTGACTTACCGGGACTCAGGCGTTGATATTGATGCTGGCAATCGTGCTGTTGAACTGATGAAGCAGCATGTGCGTGCCACCTATCGTGACGAAGTACTCGGCGATATTGGCGGATTTGGCGGTCTCTTTGCCTTAAGTGGCCGTTATGAAGAGCCTATTCTAGTATCAGGCACAGATGGTGTCGGAACGAAACTAAAGCTGGCTTTTATGCTTGATAAGCATGATACGATTGGGCAAGATGCCGTGGCTATGTGTGTGAATGACATTCTTGTGCAAGGAGCCGAACCGCTGTTTTTCCTTGATTATTTGGCTGTTGGTGCACTAAAGCCCGAGAAGGTAGCCTCCATTGTCAGTGGTGTGGCGCAGGCTTGCACGGCATCCGGCTGTGCTCTTATTGGCGGGGAGACAGCTGAAATGGCTGGCTTTTACTCAGATGGAGAATATGATATCGCTGGTTTTGCCGTAGGAATTGTGGACAAGAAAAAGCTTATTACTGGTAAAACCATTACGCCGGGTGATGTTTTGATTGGTCTGCCCTCAAGCGGACTTCATTCTAATGGCTATTCGCTTGTGCGTAAAATCTGTTTTGATGTTCAGCAGCTTAAACCAGATGAATTTATACCCGAGCTTGGCAAGACGATTGGTGAGGAATTATTAACACCTACCGTTTTGTATCCCAAGATTTGCTTGCCTTTATTGAATCAGTTTACCATTCGGGGGATGGTGCATATTACAGGCGGCGGTTTCTATGAAAATATTCCCCGTGTGTTGCCGGAAGGTACGAGTGTTCATGTTGATGTCAATGCGTGGCCTCAGCCGAAAATCTTCGAATTGCTCCAGAAGTGGGGAAATGTGGATGCCAAAGAAATGTATCGGACTTTTAACATGGGTATTGGTATGGTCCTTGTTGTGCCGCAGGAAGAAGCCGATTCACTCATTCAATATTTAGCTGATAAAAAACAAGCCGCTTACCGTATCGGTGAAGTGACAGAAGGAGATGGAAAGGCAGTTCTTACGGGAGGCCCCTTTCATGTCTGATTTAGTACTCGGTATTTTAGCCTCGGGACGTGGCAGCAATTTTTTAGCGATTAAAGAAGCTATTCAAGAAGGCAAGCTCAAAGCGAAGATTGCCGTAGTCATTAGTGATCAATCAGATGCCAAAGTGCTTGGTCTTACAGGGGATATTCCTTGTTATGCTGTTGTGCGATCCGATTATGCATCAAAGCAGGCTTTTGAACAGGCTATGATTGCTAAATTACAAGAATTTGGCGTCAATTTTGTTGTTCTTGCCGGCTTTATGCGCATCCTTGGCAGTGATTTTATTGATCAATTTGCTGGCAAGGTTTTGAATATTCACCCTTCCCTGTTGCCAAGCTTTCCAGGACTTCACCCGCAGCAGCAGGCCCTTGATTATGGAGTGAAAGTTTCTGGTTGTACCGTCCATCTTGTTGATAAAGGCATGGATTCAGGCCCGATTATTTTACAGGTTCCTGTACCTGTCTATAGTGATGATACAGAAGATACTTTGGCTGAGCGGATTTTGGTTATGGAACATCGACTGTATCCGGCAGTGCTGGCTTTATTTGCCCAGGACTGTATTACAGTTGAAGGACGCAGAGTGGTCATTGATTGCGCTGGCTATAGTTTACTTGCCGACTCGATCCAATGGTCCGGCGTCTGGTCAAAGACAGAAGATGAAGGAAGGACAGTATGATGAAAGTCAAACAAGCGTTGCTTAGCGTATCAGATAAAACGGGTATTGTTGATTTTGCCCGTAAGCTTCATGAATTAGGTGTTCGTATTATTTCCACAGGTGGAACGATGAAAACTCTACAGGATGCAGATATTCCTGTTACTTATATTAGTGATGTGACTCATTTCCCGGAAATGATGGATGGCCGGGTAAAAACGCTTCATCCTTTTATTCATGGTGGTATTTTGGCTGTGCGAGATGATGAAAACCATCAAAAGGCTATGAAAGAGCATGGCATTTCGGGAATTGATCTTGTTGTAGTCAATCTTTATCCGTTTCGTCAGACCATTGCCAAATCCGATGTGACACTTGCTGAAGCCATTGAAAATATCGATATTGGCGGTCCGGCCATGATTCGATCGGCAGCGAAAAATTTTCGCTTCGTTGGCGTTGTTGTCAATCCAGCTCGTTATGATCAGGTACTAGCGGAAATGACGGAGCAGGGTGAAATTACGGATCAGACGCGCATGACCTTGGCTCGTGAAGCTTATAGTCATACGGCAGCTTATGATTCTTGTATTACGGAATATTTAGCGGTTCAGCTTGGTGAAGGTTCTTTCCCTGTGACGATTCATCCTGGCTATGAGAAAATTCAGGATCTGCGCTATGGAGAAAATCCGCACCAAACGGCGGCTTTCTATAAGGAACAGTTTAGTACAACAGGCATTGCATCAGCCAAGCAGCTTCATGGTAAAGAATTATCATTTAACAATATTGTGGATATTGAAGCTGCCTACGGACTTGCCAGCGATTTTGAAGAACCGGCTGCAGCCATTATTAAACATACCAACCCTTGTGGAACAGGTATCGGCGCTACTTTGAGCGAGGCTTATAAAAAAGCCTTTTCGTCTGATCCTGTTTCAGCTTATGGCGGAATTATTGCTTTAAACCGCTCCGTCGATCAAGCTACAGCAGAGGAAATTAGTCATACTTTTATGGAAGCAGTCATTGCACCTGCTTTTGATGAAGAAGCGCTGGCTATTTTAACGAAAAAGAAGAATCTTCGTCTCTTAACGGCACCGCTATTAGATGAAGTTAATCAAGCTTTTGACAAAAAGAAGGTTTCAGGCGGATTGCTTGTACAGCAAGCCGACCGTAAGGTCGAAAGTCGTGCAAGTATGACAGTGGCTACAAATAAGATTCCAACTGAAGCCGAATGGGAACAATTGCTTTTTGCCTGGAAGGTTGTAAAGCATGTCAAATCGAATGCTATTGTTGTGGCAGGCAATTCTCAGACCTACGGAGTCGGGGCTGGACAGATGAATCGTGTGGGATCAGCAGAGATTGCCTTAAAGCAGGCGGCTGAAAAAAGTCAGGGTGCTGTGTTGTCATCTGATGCCTTTTTCCCGTTCCGTGATTCCATTGATACGGCAGCGAAAGCAGGGATTACGGCGATTATTCAACCAGGCGGATCGATACGGGACCAAGAATGTATTGATGCGGCAAATGAACATGGTATTGCCATGGTATTTACAGGCATTCGGCATTTTAAACATTAATAATCGGTTAGGAGTGATGATGTGCGCATTCTCGTAATTGGTGGCGGTGGCAGAGAGCATGCTTTTGTGACTGCTATTCATAACAGCAGCAAGACGACGAAAATTTACTGTATTCCAGGCAATCCCGGTATTGCCGCTTTGGCGGAATGCATTTCGCTTGATTCGTCTAATCCGGCAATTCTATGTCAGTTTGCCATGGAGCATGCGATTGACCTCACTGTCGTGGGGCCTGAGGTTTGTTTGGCAGCAGGTGTTGTTGATGCATTTCAAAAACAGGGACTGAAGATATTTGGCCCGACTCGTGCGGCAGCTGAGCTTGAGTCGTCGAAGACGTATGCGAAAGAATTGATGAAGAAATATGCTATTCCAACAGCGAATTATGAAGTCTTCACAGATGCTGCGGCTGCGAAAAAGTATATTGAGTGTCAAGGCGCGCCCATTGTTATTAAGGCGGATGGACTTGCAGCAGGTAAGGGCGTTGTTGTGGCTCAGACTATTGTAGAGGCTTGTCAGGCTGTGGATTCCATGCTGGCTGACGCGGCTTTCGGTGATGCAGGTTCACGCGTGGTCATTGAAGAATGTCTTGTCGGTCAAGAAGCATCGGTTCTGGCCTTTACTGACGGCTACACCATTCAACCCATGGTTGCATCGCAAGACCATAAGCGGGTTTTTGACGGTGATGAGGGTCCCAATACAGGCGGCATGGGGACGTATGCTCCAGCTCCTGTTGTGACAACAGAGCGTATGCAGTGGATTACGCAGCATGTTTTGCAACCTACTATTGACGCTATGCGCGCTGAAGGACGACTCTATTCAGGTTGTCTTTATGCGGGTCTCATGATTACCGAGCAAGGTCCTAAAGTGATTGAGTTTAATGCAAGATTCGGCGATCCTGAGACACAAGTTGTCTTACCTCTGTTAAAAACTGACTTTATTACTGTCATGGAACATTGCATTGAGGGTACTCTTCAAGAGCTTGATGTTGAGTGGAACAACGGTGCCTGTGTATGCGTGGTTTTGGCCTCTGGCGGTTATCCTGGCAGTTATGAACAGGGACTGGAAATTACCGGACTCGATGATCTGCTTCCTGAAACCTATGTTTTTCATGCTGGCACAGCCAAGCAGGGTGATAAGCTTGTGACAGCAGGCGGCCGAGTCCTTGGCGTGACGAGTCAGGCAGCGAATTTGAAACAGGCTGTAAATAAGGTTTATCAAGAAGTCCCGAAGATTCATTTTAAAGATTGTCACTACCGTACAGATATTGCCGCCAAGGCATTTCAAAAATAAATTGAATCGGAAAATAGTCTATGAAGCTGTGGATTTTTTCGCAGCTTCATTTTTATCTCGTTATAACGCAGGAAGATTTCGCCAAAAACACGAATAGGAATAAGGAACATTGCATATGAATAAGATGTAATGTTATGCTCCGCAAATCTTTCAAGAGAAAGAGGTTAATTAACTTATGTCGATTCACGAAAATCTTCTCCATGGTTTTGAACTTCTCAGTGAAAAAAAAGTATCGGAAATCAATTGTTTGGCAAAAATTTATCGTCATGTAAAATCGGGTGCCAGGCTGTTCTTTTTGCAAACAGATGATGACAATAAGGTTTTTTCGATCAGCTTTCGAACACCGCCGACAGATAGTACGGGGGTGCCCCATATTTTGGAACATTCCGTATTATGCGGTTCCCGCAAGTTTCCTGTCAGGGAACCCTTTGTTGAGCTTGTCAAAGGCTCACTCAATACCTTTCTAAATGCCATGACCTTTCCTGATAAAACGATGTATCCTGTCGCTAGCCGTAATGACAAGGATTTTCGCAACTTAATGGATGTCTACTTAGATGCTGTTTTCTATCCCAATATTGAGCAGGTGCCCGAAATTATGATGCAGGAAGGCTGGCACTACGAACTGGAAAATGCGCAAGCCGAACTTTCTTACAAAGGCGTTGTTTATAATGAAATGAAGGGAGTCTTTTCTTCGCCTGACGCCGTTTTAGAGCGTAAGATTCAAGAAACGCTCTTTCCTGAATCTCCCTATGGCGTGGAATCAGGCGGTGATCCTGAGTTTATCCCCAATTTAACGCAAGAAGAATTTGTCACCTTTCACAAGAAATACTATCATCCAGCGAATAGCTATATTTTTCTTTATGGCAATCTCAATATTGCTGAAGAACTGAAGTTTATTGATGAAGAATACTTGAGCCACTTTGATCGTATCGAAGTGGATTCGGCGATTGTTCGCCAAAAGTCGTTTGATAAAACGCTGGAACACACCTATTCTTATCCCATCTCGGTCAATGAGAAACCTCAAGATAAAACGTTTCTTAGTTTAAATTTTGTTGTGGGTGAAGCGACTGATCCTGAGACAACACTTGCTTTTGAAATTTTAGAACATTTGTTGTTAGGTACACCCGCAGCCCCGCTAAAAAAAGCTTTACTTGAAGCCGGAATTGGTAAGGATGTCTTTGGTCAGTTTAACCAGAGCATTTTGCAGCCCGTGTTGACTGTGGGGGTGCGCGGTGCCAATGAAGACAAAAAAGCTGAATTTTTAAAGGTGGTTTATGAGACGCTTCAGCGGCTTTGTACAGAGGGGCTTGATAAGAAATTAGTCGAGGCTTCGGTTAATATTCATGAATTCCAGTTGCGCGAAGCTAATTTTGGTAATTATCCTAAAGGCTTAATTTATAATATTAAGTGCATGGATAGCTGGCTTTATGATGAAAGTCCGCTTCTTCATTTAGCTTATGAAGGGGCATTAGGGAAGGTCAAAACGGCCTTAACAAGTCGCTATTTTGAAGAATTGATTGAACAGAAACTTCTCCAAAATAAGCATCAGGCTGTTGTTGTTGTCAAACCGGAACAAGGTTTGGCTGAAGCGAAGAGCAAAGAATTGGCTGCAAAATTGGCTGAGTACAAGAAAACCCTGACAACCGAGGAAATAGAGGGTATTGTAAAGCAGACAGAGAGTTTGAAAAAGCGTCAGACAACACCGGATACACCCGAGAAACTTGCGACAATTCCGCTTCTTTCATTAAAGGATATTTCCAGAAAAACAGAAGAGTTGCCCCTCGTTGAGAAGAAAATCGGTGCAACGAAGCTGTTGTTCCATCCGCTATTTACGAATCGCATTGCCTATGTCAACCTCTATTTTGATAGTGCTGTTGTAAAGCAATCGTTACTACCGTATTTGTTCTTGCTTGATGGTGTGTTAGGCCAAGTCGATACGGAGAAGTATACTTATAGCGAATTATCGAATGAAATTAATATTCATACAGGGGGTATTAGTTCGGCTTCTGTCGCTTATTCGGAAAAAGATGACGATACAATTTTTTATCCGAAGTTTAAAGTTAAGTCAAAAGCTCTCGTGGCTAAATTGCCAGAACTTTTAGGACTTCTTGGTGAAATCTTAGGACACAGTCGTTTTGATGATAAAAAGCGACTTAAGGAATTAATTGCCGAATTAAAGTCGAAATTTGCCGCGATTATTTTGGAAAAAGGGCAGATTATTTCTTCTAGCCGTGTCTTATCTTATGTCTCGCCTGTATCGAAATTCCGTGAAATCGGTTACCTGTCTTTTTATCATTTCGTGGCCGATCTTGAAGAGCATTTTGATGAAAAATTTGCTGAGATTCAGGCTAATTTGCATCAAGTGGCTGAACTGATTTTTACTCGTGAAGGCATGCTTATTAGTTTGACGACGGATGAAGCCGACTATAAGGCTTTTACAGACAGTCTGCCTCGTTTGTGTAAGAAACTTCATACGGCTCAGGCTTTACCTGAAAGTTACGAGTTTTGCTTTGGTGCCAAAAATGAAGGCTTAATGACATCTGCTAAGGTGCAATATGCTGCTAAAGGGTATAATTTCAGGCGTCTTAATTTTGAGTATCAGGGCAGTATGCGTGTCCTTGAGACCATCATGCGTTATGATTATTTGTGGAATCGTATTCGTGTGCAGGGCGGGGCTTATGGCGCTTTTGTGCAGTTTGAGCGCAATGGCAATATGGTTTATGGGTCCTATCGTGATCCGAATTTAGCTGAGACCGTCCATGTATATGATGAAGCAGCACAGTATATTGCAGCGTTTAAGGTTACTGAACGCGAAATGACGAAGTACATTATTGGTACCATGAGCGGGATTGATAGTCCTCTCACTGCATCCATGAAAGGAGAGCGGGCGGCTGAAAATTATCTTCAGCATATTACACAGCACGATATGGAACAGGAGCGGCGTGAAATACTGGAGACAACAGAGGAAAAGGTGCGTTCGCTAGCGGCGCTTGTGGATGAGTGCATGAAGCAAAATTATATCTGCGTATTGGGTGGTGAAGAAAAAATCCAGCAGAATAAACAGCTTTTTGCCCAGCTTGTATCCGTATTTGAGTGAAAAACAAGAAAGGAGCTGTCTCAAAATTGGATTTTTCATCCTATTTTGGACACTCCTTTTGCTTAGTTGTTGCAAACTTTATTGCTGAAAACGTTAATCCAATTTTGACATAACTATAAAAGTGAATGACTTGACACAAGTATGGATAGACTATAATATAGTAAATAGAGTAGGTTGGCTGCAAATATTCATGGTTGCGACGCCAGCATGATCCTACCTTCTAGTCCACAAGTAGATAGCAAAGGCAAAAGCCAAGGCCATTAACCAGGGAGCATCAGGCGGAATCAAAACCGTGACGCCGGTTACATTGATTTGCATTAATGCCAACCTCCCTATTTAGTTTTAGACGACAAGTTGTAGCTTGTCGTCTATTTAATTATAGCAGATTATTCCATAAGATAAAGCTCATAATTCATTTAACTTTAAACGGCTACTGCGCGGCTGTTGATAAAATGGTCCATACGCCGGAGGGCTTCTCGCAGGTGTTCTTCTGAATAGGAGTAAGAACAGCGAATAAATCCTTCGCCGCAGGCACCAAAAGCATGGCCTGGGATGACAGCAACTTTTTCTTTCTTTAGCAGTTGCTCAGTAAATTCTTGTGAAGAAAGCCCTGTTTTCTTAATGGATGGGAAGATATAGAAGGCTCCCTGCGGTTCAAAGCAATCCAAACCCATGTCACGAAATCCTTTGAGCATGATTTTGCGACGCTTATTATATTGTTCCATCATTTTTTTCATGGCACCTTGGCCATTTTTTAAGGCTTCAATGGCTGCAATTTGCGAAGTAATGGGGGCGCATAGCATGGTGTACTGGTGAATCTTCATCATGGCTGCAATCACGGCGGGATGAGCCAGGGCGTAGCCAATGCGCAGTCCCGTCATGGCATGTGATTTGGAAAAACCGTTGAGAATAATGGTGCGGTCTTTCATGCCATCAAGTGCTGAAAAACAGGTATGTTTGCCATCAAAGGTCAGTTCAGAGTAAAGTTCATCTGAAATGACAAGCAAGTCATATTCTGCAGCAAGATCGGCAACAGCTTGTAATTCAGCTCTGGACATAATGGCGCCTGTGGGATTATTGGGATAGCCTAGAATAATGGCCTTGGTTTTCGGCGTGATTTTCGCACGTAGTTCATCAGCTGTGACACGAAAGCCGCGTTCAGGCGATGTGGCGATAGGTACGACTGTTCCTCCGGCGAAGAGTACACAGGCTTGATAGGAAACATAGCAAGGCTCTGGAATGAGCACTTCGTCGCCAGGTGCAACGATGGCACGTACAGCAAGGTCAAGGGCCTCACTGGCTCCGACTGTGACGAGGACTTCTTCTTCAACATCATAGGAGACATGATAGCTGTTTGCAATATATTTGACAATTTCCTGACGTAGTTCAAGTAACCCGGAATTCGAGGTGTAATTTGTTTTGCCTTGCTCCAGACTGTGGATGCATTCAGTGATAATATGTTTGGGTGTGGCAAAATCAGGTTCACCTACACCGAGTGATACGACATCTTTCATTGTGGAAACAATATCGAAAAATTGGCGTAGTCCTGATGGAGCAACTTGTTCAACTAACGGGGAAATGCGTTCTGACCATTCCATGAAATTATCCTCCTTTTATATTAAAAAAGCTTAAAAATAAAAGGGACCAATTCTCATCCTAAAAGGACGAGAATTGATCCCGCGGTACCACCTTAATTAGCCACTAGCTCGCTTAAATCCATTAACGCTGGACAACGGTGCGCACTTACTATTGTTCAGTGCAACGGCTCCAGGAGGGCGTTCAACTACGACTTTCACACCGGTTTTCATCGTACCCGGCTTTCTGCAGATCCCATCGTGCTTACTGTTCCTGTCATGGCCTTGTGATTATTTTCTTGTGTACACAAGATATTTAATTGATTGTTTTATATCTTATCATAAGTTTAAACAAAAATCCAGTAAAAAATTCACTTTATTTTTATTGTCTCGGTGATTGGTTTGGACACGGTTCAAACTAATCACGCATTTCTTGCGATATCTAAACAACTAAAATTCACTTATTTTTAGATATAGATTATGTTGGTTTAAACCAACATATATGCTAAAATAAATTGTTGTGAATAAGTATTTCTATTTATTTTAAGGAGGTTGGTTTATGGTTTCTAAATCGCAGCAATCTTCATTCAGTTCCGATAATCCCCTTTTCTCTCCAAGCAGAATATTAATATTACTTATTGTCTTAATTTGCATTATAGGTATTTTCCATTTTGTTAGAAATCACCCAAAAGTTGAGGCGAAACCGACAACCGCTACTATTAGCTTACCTGGCCAATTCGCCGTCGCATTTCCACAACAAGGGGAATCCGCTGTTGGTACTGACAGCTTGGGCGTAATTGCTTCTTCACCAGACCAAACTCCTGTTCCTATCGCTAGCGTAACAAAAATCATGACGGCTTATTTAGTATTACAGGCTCATCCTTTAAAGCCTGGAGAAGTTGGACCTACCTTAACCATGACAGCAGAAGATGTTGCAAATTACAAAAATGACTTAGCGCTGGATTACTCTGTACTGGAGGTTAAAGAGGGCGAACAATTAACCGAGAAGCAACTCTTGGAAGCTCTGTTGCTTCCTTCAGCGGACAACATCGCAACTGCTTTAGCACGGTGGGTTGCTGGATCTGATGATGCGTTTATTGCCAAAATGAATGAAACGGCTCAAACTCTTGGAATGACTTCAACTCACTATGCGGACGTTAGTGGTGTAAGCGAAGCGACAGTTAGTAGCGCAGTCGATCAAATTAAAATTGCGCAAGTTGCCATGCAAGACCCGATTTTCCGTGAAATTGTTTCCATGCCGCAAGCTACCTTCCAAACTGCTGGTACTATTTATAATGTGGATAGTATGCTTGGACAGCACGGAATTGTGGGAATTAAGACAGGATCTACTTTAGCCGCTGGAGGTTGCTTTGTATCGGCAACACCTATAGGTGTTGGAGCTGATAAGCATTATATTATTGGAGCTGTTCTTGGTCAAAAGACTGCTCAATCTTTGCAAAGCGCGTTAGATCTAAATGCACAAATTTTAGATCAGGCTCGTTCACAGATAAAATTATATCCACTGTCTTCTTCGGCAAATAGTTACGGACAGATAATAGATCCGTGGAATAGTAACAGTGTTTTGAATTCAGATAAGGCAGTACAAATTTGGGGATATCCTGGTATGACTGCTTCTCTCTCGGTTGACGTTCAGGATACTCAATTACCGATTCCGAGTGGCTCTAATATAGCAACTTTAAAAGTTCAGTCTAGTCAATCTGTTCAGCAAATTCCTCTTCAAAATTCAGAACAAATCAATCCTCCAAGCTTCTTCTGGCGATTGTTCCGAAATTGGATATAACTTATTGATGATGGGGAACCCGTGGGAAACCTCTATTTAAGGCTCGCTAGAGCGGCAACTAAAGAAAAATGGCGTAAAAACCGTTCAGGTAAAGATAAACCTAGAAGCATCGGCTTCTAGGCTTTTCTTATGTCAAGGGGACGGGGTGAAACCACTGAAAAAGTCAATATATATCAATAATAATCCAAATATGGTATAATATAGATGGATAATAAATCAAGAAAGCAGGGAATAAACATGCTTAAACCCAAATCAAAACAATTAAGCTTATATTCCATTCTATATAGTAAAATACCAAATGATCATGTGCTTAAAAATATAGATAAAGCAGTCGATTTTAGTTTTATAAACAAGCTATTAGAAGGGTCTTATAGTGAGCAGCTTGGTCGCCCAGCTAAGGAACCAGAAATGATGGCAAAACTTCTGATTTTGCAATATCTATACAATCTATCCGACACAAAAGTAATCGAGGAAACCTCGTTGAATCTTGCTTATATGTGGTTTGTTGGCATAAATCCAGACGAAGATTTACCAGACGCAAGTTTGCTCGCCAAATTCAGAACACAACGTCTGAAAGGTAC
>NZ_JAHGVE010000020.1 GCF_018835585.1 Pelorhabdus rhamnosifermentans | reverse complement strand
AAGCTGCCTGTAATGCCTTTGGCAAGCATTTTTTCTTTGATGAAGCGGCCTACGGCCATGGAAGCTCCGCCACTGCCTAGCTGCATGGAAAAGTCTTGTCTGATACAACCGGAAAAATCCATGACATCGGCAGCAAAGCGAGCAATCTGTAATTCTTTGGGGTCTTTTGTATAACGCAGCGCTCCGGACGCAATCCCTGAAGCATCGCCAATGCTGTCTACAACAACAATATAGTCGACTTGCGATTGAGGAATGCTAATGGGAAACAGCGGATGGGGCACAAGATTGTCTGTAATGGCTACAACTTGATCGGCATAAGCTGCATCTTGCAGGGCATAGCCGAGGGAACCGCAAGCAGAGGGGCCTTGGGTTCCGTTGATATTTCCGTAAGTATCGCAGGCAGGCGCACCAAGAAAGGCCACATCAATATGAATTTCACCGCTTTCAATGGCCCGGGCCCGGCCACCATGGGAACGAATGTGAAGAGGCTTTTTCAAATGTCCTTCTGTTAGGAATCGGCCGAGTTTGCTGCGGGCACCACTGGTTTCAATGGCTGTAATGACTCCCTGTTCAATATAGGGAATGAGGGCGTCGTTGACGGTGCTTAAGGAACTGGGTGACAGCGTAATGTCACGAATGCCTTTTTTGGCAATGGCTGCTACGACACGATTTAAGATTTTATCGCCGTTACGGAAATGATGGTGAAAAGAGATGGTCATGCCATCTTTGAGTTCTACAGCATCAATGGCTGCTTCGATGGAATCGAGTCGTTTATCTGTCCGAGGCTGCTGACAGCTTAATTTGGGTCCAACTGTCCTTCCCGTGGGCTGCTGTGCAAAAGCACCGGCAAAAGGCGTTACTTTACCTAAACCTGCGATGATTTCAGGAATTTCTCTTCCTACTGCGTTTTTCATTATTCGTTTCCCCCTTTCCCGGCAGTCGCCTTGGCATAAGCCAAGGTCCGCTCTGCCCGGGCTACAATCGGCAAGTCAATCATTTTGCCATTTAAGGATATGACGCCTGATTTCTTTTCGAGAGCGTCTTTATAGGCTTCAAGCACTTTTTCGGCGTGCGTTATTTCTTTTTCTGTCGGTGCAAAGAATTGATGAACGACACCGATTTGGCGCGGGTTGATGACGGATTTGCCATCAAAACCTAGTTCTTTTATGAGTTCGAGTTCTTTCTTAAAGCCTTCTTCGTTATTTACATCGGAGTACACCGTATCAATACACTGCACACCGGCTTCACGGGCGGCAAGGATTAATTCGCCACGAGCTACTGTAAGTTCACGGCCTAGTGCGCTGCGCGTCGTTTTTAAGTTGGCAATGAAATCTTCCGCACCAATAGCAATAGCTACCATACGGGGACTGGCTGAAGCTATTTCATAGGCTAACCTGAGACCTTTGGGTGTTTCTACGGCAGCCATCATTTTAATGGAACCGGCAGGAAAATGATATTTTGCTTCGGCTTCACTGATAAAATCAGCAATGTCCCGAATTTCTTCCGGGCCTTGGGCCATGGGCAGACGGATGAGATCGGGTTTGGCTTTCAGAATGAGTTTTAAGTCATCCCAGCCGAAGGGCGTACTAATATGATTAATCCGAACTGCTACTTCGGTTGGGTAGTTCATGTTGGAAATAGCCTGGAATACAAGATTTCTTGCAGAGTCTTTTTCTGTAATGGCTACGGCGTCTTCACAATCTAAAATAATGGTATCTGCGCCGTAAATTCCTGCATTTTGAAGCATTCCGGGATTATTGCCTGGAACAAACATCATGGTTCTTCTCAGTTTTTCCATTTCTTAAATTCACTCCCCTGCTCTTTCCAGCGCGGTAATTAACCGCGCTTTGATTGTGCAATCTAATGCACCTTTATCACTGCCATTAATGACGGCATCTGTTACATGATGCTCAGCTAAAACTTCTTCAATTATGGCTTTCATTTGCCTGCCGTATTGCTTTAATACGGGGCTCGTTAGTTCAATTGCGATCCCCGCTCCGGCTGCTGCCGGGGCGACGGTAATTAAGATATCATTGGATTCCATCGTTCCGGCGATTGCCATTTTTTTAATCTGACTCATCTTTATCCCTCCAGGTGTTTTTTTGTTAAAGTATAAATTATGAAAGTATACAGTATACGGACGAAATCATTGTATACGGCATACCAAATCTTATTATCTTAGTTTAGCACAAAATCTAGCTGCTTTTCAACTCCCCAAAGTTTGATTAGCGCGATAAATAAACCACGTTACAGCCAAAAGATCAGCAGCGCCGCCAGGACTGACATTTTGCGCAATAAAGTTCTGCTCCATCAGTTCAAGCTGCCTTCGCCCTTCAATTTTTGCCAAACCGCCTGCTGCAAAAACGGGTTCTACTTGCTGCTTTACCCACAGACGCATTTTTTCCGGCGAATGCCGGTTCATTACCGTTGTATCATCCACACAGGTCATCAGCCTGAGTAGCGTTTCAATTAAAGCTTCATTGACAGCCAGACCTTGCTTTAAAGAATGTCGCAATTGTGGAAGACTCTGACAGCGTACAGCTGGCAGTCCCTGTTCCATTTCGCCACGAATGCCGGCTATTTGATAGAGTTTATACAATTTTTCGCCTGCTGTTAATTTATGTTCTTCCACATCCTGACGTCCGGCAAGTTCACGACGAACCATTCCCTCTGTCATTTGCGCCACTGCTTGATATAAAGCTTCCTCACTGAATTCATGGCGGGCAAGTAAGAAAGCCGTAACAGCTGTCACAATGCCTAGCGAAAAAATCAAACCTTTTTGCGTGTTAACACCTTGGGTAGCCTGAAACATGGCGTCTTCACCCGCTTGACCGATAATACGCAATACAGGAAGTAACTCAGCAAGAGGGCCAGAAAAAGTTAGCCCAGCCTGAGCAAACCGCTCCAGTGACCCCGAGAGTGCCGCCGTACTTGTCATAAAGGTATAAAAGTCCATATCCTTATGGGCACCGCTATTAACGCGATTCACAAGTCCCGGTGACGGTGTACACGTTACTTCGTACAACATGGATTCCACAGCCAGAGCAGCAATTTTTTCTGCTTGAGCACTAATATGACGAGACTGTTCTGCTAAAAACTGCTGAAACAATGCCTTAACAGCCTGCTGAATTTCCGCCTGACTATGACGAAATTCACGCATACAATATACAGCTGGTTGACCACAAACATAACACGTACGCAGTCCCCGTGAAGCCTGCGCCGAGAGAATTTCTCCCTCAGCAGTAAACACATCTAAATCAAGCAACCGAGCAAAAGACTGACCGCCTTCCAGAGCGGCACACTGTTTTTTAGCCTCATAAGCATCAACCGTAGTCACAAGCAAGGCCTCTGGCCCTGTTGGCAAGTAAACTCTTTGTTCGGCAATAATAGGCAGTGATTTTTTCAGTTCGTAAGCAGCATAATCACAAAGGCTACGCGTTAATACCGTATTTTTCACTGATCCAGGCATATTAATAGTAATGCTAATAAGAGGCAAATGATGTTCATTGCGCAATACGTTTTGTCGTTGCTGGCGCTGCTCTTTAGCTGCCAGTAAATCCGCTAAGGAAATAGAAACACCTTCAAATAAATGAGTCATTTAATCTGATAACGATGTATGGGCCGCCCTAAGGGCAAATAATCCAACACCATTACAACCCTGCCTTCCGTGACAAAATATTCGAGATAACGTCTAGCCGTGACACGAGAAATGCCGACGCATTCAGCAACTTCTTCAGCAGACTGCGGCTTCGTCTGACCCGCCAGAAACTCAATAATTGCGGATAATGTTTGGTTATGAAGATTTTTCGGTAATACCAAATCAGCTACCCGTTTTTTCGCCGCTAAAAACTTATCCAGTTCTTTCTGACTAAAAGTTTCCTTGCGCTCGACAGTTTCTTTAAAATCACGATATGATTCTAATGCCGCGCGAAAACGGTCAAATTTAAAAGGTTTAATCAGATAATCTACGACACCGGAGCGAACAATTTTCTGAATCGTCTCTCCATCGCTTGCGGCAGTAATGAGAATAATGTCCACAAGTATCTCTTGTTTTCGAAGGAGCGACAACACTTTTAGTCCATCAACCTGAGGCATATACACATCTAAAAGAATGAGATCCGGAAGTTCCTTATCAATAAATTCGATTGCCTGCTTACCATTGACTGCAGTACCTATGACGGTAAAGCCACTCACAGCTTCAGTAAACTTGCGATTAATATCGGCCACCATTGGATCATCCTCAACAATAAGCACTTTTATATTTTTCATATTATCACCTTATTTGTCCGGAATGATCACTGTAAAGAGTACACCACCTGCTGGTTGATTGCAATAAAAAATTTTGCCGCTATGAATCGAAACTTTCTCTGATACAAGTGCAAGACCTACACCGCGACTTTCTCCTTTCGTAGAAACTCCGCGAAGAAAAATTTCATCACCCAAATCAGACGCAATGGCTGGACCACTATTTTCCACTTCAATCGTAACCAGCTGATGGACTTGCTCGATTTTCACCCGAACGCGCTTATCCGTTTCATCAATAACAGCCTCAAAAGCATTTTCAATCAAATTACCTAAAATAATCACTAAATCGCCACTTGTCATACTGCCTGGCAAAATTCCCAAGCTCGTTTTGGGATCAATGGTCATCTGAATTCCCAGTTCCTCCGCACGATTAGACTTTCCATACAATAATCCAAATGTAACGGAGTCTTTGATTTGACTACGAAGTTGTTCAAAATTACCTTGATGATTTGAAGCATTCTCCACAATATAGTTAACTGCCTGCTCATAACAACCCAGCTGAATCAAGCCAGACACAGTATGAAGCTTATTCTTAAATTCATGCGCTTGCGCCCGAAGCAAATCAACAAAACGATGAACGCCTGTCATTTCTTCCGCCAAACGTGAAATTTCTGTCCGATCGCGAAAAGTAAAAACCGCACCAATCACTTGTCCCTCAACAAAAATAGGAACACTATTGGACACAATAATTATATCTTTTACACGAAATTCTTGATTATACAAAGCTTTACCTGTATGAATAACCTCGCCAAGATGATCGGAACCCAAAAGATCACGAAAGGAACAGCCTAGCAGACTATCCTGGTTGATACCAAATACCCTGGCAGCTTCTTTATTAATCAGACCAATCCTACCGTCTTTATCTACAGAGACTAAACCTTCATGAAGAGCAGCAAGTGTTGCTTCACGTTCCTGCATTAAACTGGCAATCTCATAAGGTTCCAATCCATGAATGGCTTTTTTTATATGACCGGCAACCAAGATCGATCCGACAATACTAGCTGCCAATGCTATGAACAAACCATACAAAGTAAGTTTTGTAGCTTGTTCCTCTTGATCCTTCATTGCAGCAAGATCAAAGCCAATCGAAACTAACCCGATTTGTACTCCAAGATCATTGAATATCGGCACATTAGCCCGCAAAGACGGATCGAGACTCCCTTTACCGGAATAAACATATTCTTCGCCATGAAGAACAGGTTCGCGATATAAATCTGTTAATGGCTTGCCAATATTTTCAGGAATAGTATGAGTAAAACGGATTTGCTGCATATTAGCAAAAACGATGAAAGAGGCTCCTGTCGTAATTCGCCAACGCTCGGCATAGGGCTGCAGACTCGCTGAAGGATGATCCGACTGCATGGCTCTTATGACAAAAGCATCCGAAGCAAGTAACCGCCCCATATTCAAAGCTTGTTTTGTTATATTCTCCTCAATTTGCTGGTCCATATTCTTGATGGCGAAATAGCCGGAAACAACAAGTACCAAGCATACCAAGGTCACCGTCAGAATCATAATGTGATAATGAATGGGCAGTCTTCTCGTCCCTATCAAACCTCTTCACTCCCTAGACAGGGAATTCGACGCAGTGTAACAGAATCCTCTCTATTACCAGAGACCAAGAATTTTCCACCAAATACCGCCAATTCCAATCCAAATAACCAGGTGAAGGACAGAAACAAGGAATCCAATCTTCCACCACTCACCTTGGCTAACATAACCTGCACCAAAGTAAATCGGAGCCGGACCTGTACCATAATGAGTCATACAACCGCAAATATTCGCTGTAAAAGCAAGTGCAAGAACCGTCAGAAAGGTCGGCGCTCCTGCCGCCACGGCCACAGCCGCCAGTGCCGCATACATGGCTGTAACATGAGCCGTCATACTGGCAAAAGCATAATGAGAATACATATAAACAAGAACAGCAACAATAAAAGCAACCATCCAATTTGTTCCGACCAACATAGCTGCGACTGATTTTGCAAACCAACCAATAAAGCCTGTTGTATTTAAAAATCCAGCCAAACCAACAACAGCACCTACCCAAACAAGTGAATCCCAAGCTTTCGTTGCACCAATAACTTCACCCCATTGAATAACATCGGTTGCAAGCATAATACAAACACCAAGCAAAGCAACGGTTGTTGCATCAATTTTGGTAATCGTCGACGTTGCCCATAGAATAAGTGAAAGAATAAAAACACCAAACATCATTTTTTCCCGCTTCGAAGCAGGTCCCATTTTTTCAAGTTCTTTTTTAGCAAACTCCTTGGCTTCAGGGGTTTTCTTGAGTTCTGGCGGGCACATCTTGTAAATGAAGAAAGGAATGACAATTAGGCCAATAATGCCAGGCACAATGGCAGCTTGAAACCAAGCTCCCCAACTAATACTGACACCTAAAGTTTTCTTAGCTAATTCAGCTGCTAAAGGATTGGCAGCCATAGCTGTTAAAAACATAGTGGAAACAATAATATCCACATGAAATGATGACAGCATCAAAAAATTTCCCAATTTTTTTGCTGTCGGTCCAGGTAGAGAATCAAAAGAAGCACACAAACTAGATACGATAGGGAAAAGTACGCCGCCAGCACGTGCTGTATTGGATGGTGTTGCAGGTCCAATGATCACATCGCTGATTGCAAGAGAATAAGCCAGCTTCAATGTACTATCACCAAAGGCGCGGGTAATCATATAGGCAATTCTTTTACCTAGACCCGTTAAAATAAAACCTTTGGCAAACAAGAAAGCAGAAACAATCAGCCATACTGTACTGTTAGCAAAAGACGACAGCGCCTGAGCCAGGGTCAAATTTCCTGTTAGTATGGCAAAAACAAGGCTCATCAGAGCAATAGACCCATTCGCAAGCGGTGACAAAACAAATCCAAATACAGTAGCCATAAAAATAGCGAATAAATGCCAAGCCTGCGGGGTTAATCCGTTCGGAACGGGTATGAGCCAAATCACAATTAAAGGTAGTAAAGTAATAATAGCACGCATTTTCTTACTCAATCCAAATAACCTCCTATTTTCTATTAGACAAATTTTCTGCCTATTTAAAAAATAACATTAATTTGTATTCAAGAAAAGTTTTTGGTCATTTTGGTCATTTTGTTAAAAATAGAACAAAAAGATCGATTTATTATTTTAGTAAAATAAAAAGCAAAAAAAGAATACGAACGGTATATCGTCCATAATTTTTTTTGCTTATACTAACAAAGACTTCTATTATTTAACTCTATTCACCAAGTAAAAATTGCTGCAATTCAGCCACGGTGTAGACCAGGTGCGTAGCTCCTGCCTGGCGCAATTCCCCTGCTCCGCCGTAACCATAAGCCACACCAATGGAATCAATACCCGATGCTTTCGCCCCGCAAACATCATGCAGCCGATCACCAACCATAACGGTTCGCTTGCGCTCAACTAAAGGAACTTCTTTCAAGACGACCTGAATGACATCCCCCTTTTTCACACAAGTTCCATCAAGATTACTGCCAACGATGCTGTCAAAATAGCTCGTCAGTTTAAAATGGTCCAAAATCTTTTTAGCAAAAACGGTAGGCTTCGATGTCGCAACAAACAGGTGCCGCTCATGACGAACAAGTTCCGTAAGCAGGTTTTCAATCCCGTCATAGACGCCATTTTCAAATAATCCTGTCACACTAAAATACTCGCGATAATATTCAACAGCTTTTAAGGCCTGCTCTTGTGTAAAACCATAAAATTCGATAAACGAATCAACTAGAGGCGGTCCGATAAATGGAATTAATGTGTCTAAATCCGTCACATGAATACCAAATTTTTTCAAAGCATAATTGACTGACTTCGTAATCCCTATTTTAGGCTCTGTCAATGTGCCATCAAGATCAAACAAGATTCGATCATACATCATGATAAAATTCCTCTCCCCAAACTAATACCAGCGTACAACAATGAGTCCGACATATTCCTTAATCGCTAAGGATAGATTGTACAATCCATCCGCCGTTGGCCACCATTGACGGAAATCCCAGTTACCCTGAACATTCGTCTGATAGTCAGTCGGAAAAGCCTGAACAGTAACCCCCACTTTTTCAAATTGCTTCACAGCCCGTGGCATATGAAAGGCCGACGTGACCAAAATAGGCTGCTCAAAATGGTATTGCTGGATTTTTTCTTTGCTAAATCGGGCATTTTCTGTTGTATTCGTGCTTTGATCTTCAATAATAATGTGATCAGCAGGCACCCCTAACTGTAGCAGTGTGGCACGGGCAATTTCGGCTTCCTTGCCTGTTGTTTCAAACACTCGCCCTCCTGAAACAATAATGGGGATCTTTAGTTTATAATATAACTGAGCCGCTGTAAGCAACCGATTGGCGGCAAATCCTGATAAATGTCCTTTTCCTTCTATATTCGGGGTGTCAAGTGTCGCCCCACCACCAAGCATAATAATAACATCACCCGTAACTTCGGAAGAAGGAACATACTGACTTTCAAGGAAACGAATCGCGCTATTACTCATTATTCCTGTACTGCACACATAAAAAATGACCGTAATAAAGACCAAAAATTTGCTGACAGGCTGTTTTTTACGCCAAGACCAGACAGATAAAGCAGCTAAAAGCAGGATAAAAATGCCTGGTGGCAAAATTACAGCAGTATAGAGAAATTTAATTAAGTAGAACATCGCTTCTCCTTTGCTTCAAAACAAATAATCTGGGGGACTTTTCCATGAACGAATACTTGACTATACAAAAACAAGCCCGCGCTGAATATGAAATTCAAAAATCATTATTTATCGCCTACACAGCTGCCGTCTCAACAGAATTTGCTGCACAAGAATTTATTCAGCATATTAAAAAAAAGCATTTTGATGCTACACACAACTGCTCAGCCTATACCCTAGGCTTTCATGATGATATTCAAAAAGCCGATGACGACGGAGAACCCTCTGGTACGGCAGGACGCCCCATACTCGATGTGCTCAGAAAAAAGTCGATAAAAAATGCCGTCATTGTCGTCACACGCTATTTTGGCGGCATCAAACTGGGTGCAGGCGGCCTGACGCGCGCCTATGGTAAAAGTGCCATCCTTGGCCTCCAGGCGGCCGGACTTATTACGAAAGTACGCTATGACCGTTTTACAGTCTCTTTAGACTACACCTATCAAGGAGGCCTCGAAAATCAGTTGATTAACCACCATTTTATCCTGCGCGAGCGAATCTTTACGGACCGCGTATCCTTTACAGTGCTAGCCAGACACGACTGCCAGGAAGAATTCATTCAATTGATGAACGAACAAACAAATGGCACCGGACAAATTAAAGCCTGCGGTGAAGAATATGTAGATGAAATTCCCGCTGAAACAAATTAACGCAGAAGACCCGCTTTTACAAGCACTTGCGCCAGTTTTTTCCCTACGACAGGCATTCTTTCAATATCACTGTGTTCAACGCATTTAAGCACAACAAGCAATATGGCATAAATAACCATGCCCAGAAATGAGGCCCCGAGAGTAGCAATAATATTATTGCCACATTGCTGCATCATCATGGAATAGCCAAAATAAATAATAGCACCCATAATGGCAGCAGCTAAACTAATCTTCTTTGTATCGCGAATATTAATGCTACAACCTGTATAATGCTGCACAACAATCAAATTTAAGACCGCCGCAATTCCCACATCAGCCACAGTCGCCCAAGAAGCGCCAATAATGCCAAGCGTAGGAACAGCAGTTAAGGTCCAATTTAAACACACTTTCATCGTAGCTGCTAGAATCATATTAATTACTGGAATATACGTGTGTCCCAGCCCTTGTAAAACACCTGTCGTCACTTGGTGAATGCCAAGCAAGAATACTGAAATAGACAGTACTTCAAGGGGACCACCGACTTTGGGTGTACCATACAGCATAGCTGAAATGGGATAGGCTAATAGGGCCAAACCAATAAAACCTGGAATCGTAATCAAATTAGATAGCCGCATGGCAGCCATAATACGCTGCTGAATGCGGCTGTTTTCTTTAAGTGTAGCCGCTTCAGAAATAGCCGGAACAAGACTCGTTGATAAAGACGCCGTTAAGATAGTAAGAAGATTAATCAGCGGCACGGCCATGCCTGTCAAATAACCAAACAGTTCCGTCGCTTGCGAAACCGTATAGCCAGCTACTTCAAGGCGCATGGGAACAATCACAAGATCTAAATTGGATACAATAGGCAGCATAATGCTTGCAAAAGAAACAGGCAGCGCCAAATTAATCATGCGCTTCATTATTTTCATGCTTGACTGAAGAGGTGGTAAATTTTCTGGGCGCGCCTCAAGCTCAGCATTTTTAAATTTTTTTCGCATCTTCCAAGAATACCACAGCAAAACTAAGAGACCTGATGCAGCTGCCGGAGCAGCACCGAAGCTAGCGCCCGCGGCACCAAATTCCAGTCCACGCGGCAAAAGGAGATTAGCAAAAATAATCATCGTTGCCACACGGACAAGTTGCTCAACAATTTGCGAGACAGCCGTAGGTGTCATGGTTTGCCAGCCTTGGAAATGGCCACGGTAGCTCGCCAAAATCGTTACAAAAAACACGGCCGGCGCTAAGGCAAGTATGGCATAATAGGCGCGGGCATCCCGAACGATATGAAAATCAACAAGCCAGCGAGCCCCGAAATATAACAAGATACTAAAAAAAACACCTGTTACAAACATGAGGCGCAAAGATGTCCGAAAAACCTTTTTAGCTCCCAAATAATCGTGCAAAGCCAATCGCTCTGCTGTCATAATAGAAATAGCCACAGGTACACCAGCTGATGATACACTCAGAGCAAGTAAATAAATGGGAAAGGCCATCATGTATAAGCCAATCCCTTCACCACCGATGACACGTGATAAAATAATCCAATTAACCGAGCCGATAATTTTTACAATAACTCCGGCAATAGTCAATATAAAAGCACCTTGCAAAAAGTTATCTTTCTTCGTATGATGCGTTAAATTTTGATTAGTTGTCATTTTCGTTCCTATCCCATGGCACAATTTGGTTTTTTACCGTGTTCCTATACTTCGCGACAAAAAGCGTGCAATCCTTCTTTTGCTTAATAGACACTTCTTTTAGGTTACCTTATATTCTGCACAAAATCCAGTGTTTTTAGCATAAAACGATAACCATTTCACTTAAAGCAGCAAAATGGTTATCATTACTGATTATTCTATAATGTTTCACCGAACAGAACATGGTTTAGAAATGTCAGACGGACGAAGCAGCAGTCTGTAGCAAAGCCAGAACATACTGAGCGGAAAGATAGAGATCCGACTCTTTAATAAATTCCTCTGTCGTATGGACCTTAGACATACCAACACCTAAAACGGCACAGGGAACACCATAAGCATTAAAATAATTGGCATCACTCCCGCCGCCAGTGCCCACAATTTTGGATTCTAGCACTAAAGATTTTGCGGCTTTGACAGCGTTTTGCACAACCAGAGTGCTTTCGGCCAGTGAAAAGGGCTCATAGGCTCTTGTTACAGTCACATTCGCTGCAGCCCCCTCGGCTGTCGCTACATTTTCAAAAGTTTCTTTCATATGCGCCACTTGAGCAGCTAGTTTATCCAAATTACGACTGCGGGCTTCACACTTTAACTCAACTTCATCTGGTACAATGTTCGTCGCACTGCCACCAGCAATGATACCAATATTAGCTGTTGTTTCAAAATCAAGCCGTCCTTGCTTCATCTCGGCCAAGGCTTTACCTGCCACGACAATGGCATTAATTCCCTCTTCAGGTGCCATGCCTGCATGAGCCTTTTTACCATGAATAACAACATTAATTTGGTCTTGTCCTGGTGCCAGCACACAAATTTCACCAACTGAGCCACCACTATCAAGGGCATAACCATAATCGGCTGTCAATAAACTTCTATCCATATAATGTGAACCGTTTAGTCCACTTTCTTCCCCGACGGTGAACACGACTTGAATGGCTCCATGCGGCAATTTCTCTTCTTGAATCATGCGAAGCCCTTCTAAAATAGCGGTTACACCCGCTTTGTCATCCGAACCAAGAACCGTTTCACCTTTAGAGCGAATGATACCATCTTCTAATACAGGATCAATGCCACTGCATGGTTCAACACTATCTAAATGAGCACTTAGCATGACCGTAGGTGCTCCAACTACTGTGCCTGATAAATTCGCCACAACGTTCCCTGTATTGCCGCCAAATTTTTCGCCAGCCTGATGGTCTTCTACAACTGAAAAGCCAAGCATTTTGAGCTGCTCTGTTACATAATCAGCTGCCTCACGTTCCTTACCACTGGAGCAAGTCATTTTTACTAGCTTAAAAAATTCTTTTAACATTCTGTCATTATTCATAATTGGACCTCCATTAAATCTTATTGTAAATAGATGAAACATCTCAATATAAAACAAAATGATTTTTACCTGAATATTTAGCACGATACATGGCGGTATCAGCCTGTTTTAATAGTGTTTCAGCACTGCGGCTGTGAAAAGGATACAAGGCGATACCAATACTTGTTGTCACTTGATGTGTACTCTGCTGCAATTTATAAGGAAGTTTAAATGCGCTAATGATTTTTTGCGCCACTGTGATAACATCCTCGACCTGTTGAATTTGCGGCAATAACAACGTAAATTCATCCCCACCCATTCGTGCCAGCGTGTCGCTGCTTCGAATGCAAGACTTCACTCGCTCGGCAACGGCACGTAATAATAAATCGCCCGTATTATGCCCAAATTCATCATTCACCATTTTAAAGCCATCCAAATCTAAAAACATCACGCCAAACATCTGATCTGTCCGCTGAGAATAAGCAAGCAAATGATCTAATCGTTCATAATAGAGAGCACGATTAGGCAAACCCGTTAATGCATCATGAAAAGCCTGATGACGTATTTGGGTCACATAGTGGTCACGGGCGGTAAGATCACTGAACACACCAACAACCTTATTTATCCTGCCTTCACCATCCATTACAGCCTTAAGATTGAGCCAGGCCGTAAATTCTTCACCTGTCTTACGCCTATTCCATATTTCGCCCTGCCATTGCCCTGAAGCCTGCACCTTCCTCCATAATTCGACTAAAAATTCAGTATCGTGTATACAAGACTGTAAAAACTTTAGTCCTTCACCAACTATATCTTCAGCTGAATAACCTGTCAAAGCTGTAAATGCTTCATTAATAGACAAAATTGTTCCCAACCGGTTAATCACGATAATGCCATCAATCGTATTATCAAAAACCGTTTGCGCTAGTCGTAAGCGTTCTTCAGACTGCTTGCGGTCTGTAATATCGCGAACATTAACCATAACAACCTGCTTATCATGATAATGCACAACATTCATCGCAGACTCTACGTCAAAAACGGAACCATCTTTGCGACGATAAATACGCTGACCAAAAAAAGCCGTATGATGTTGCCGAATAAACTGAATTTTACTTTTTACATCATCCAATGCGGTAGCCACAATATCATCGATTATTAGAGTACACATTTCTGCCTCTTCATATCGCATCATCTTAGCAAACTGTTTGTTTACTTCTTCAATTTTCAAGGTAACGGCATCAAAAATAAACACACCATCTGACGACTGCTGCACAAGTGATCGATAGCGAAGCTCACTCGCACGTAGCTGGTTACGCGCAAGCAGGCGCGCTGTAATATCATGCGCAGCGACAACAATCCATGTTTGCCCCTGACTCACAAAAGACGTAACATGAAGCTCACAAAAAACGCTGGAACCATCTTTACGGATATACTGCTGCTCCAGATCGTTCTCAAATGCACCATGAGTTGTAAAATAATGAGCAAGTTCTGTTATGCTGCCTTCCAATTGCGGTACCACTATATCACGCATATAAAAGTGACACAGTTCTTCTTTCGTATAATGAAGCATCCTGCATGCTGCCTCATTGGCATCAAGAATTTTTCCAGCTGTTGTTGCAATAAACAACATGTCAGACGTCGCGTTAAAAATATTTCGATACTTTTCTTCACTTTGTTGGAGAAAAGATTCCACTGTTTTTTGTTTCGTAATATCCTGTAAACTTAAGAAGTATAAATCAAGCTGATTAGCATCCCACCAAACGGGATAGACATTCAGCCGTACGATTCGCTGCTGTCCACTTTTTTGAACAAAACAAAATTCTTCACAAAATAACTTGATTTTCATCTCAGTTAATATATCTTGCCAACTCATCAACAAGGCTTCTTTTTGAAAGAGCGGCAAATGATTAGCGTCCTCGCCAATAACCTCGGCGCGTTCATAACCAGTAATGCTAGAAAAAGCGGGATTCACATCAATGACAATCCCCTCTGCTGTTAAAACAACAATCCCACTTGTCGTAATATCAAATAACTTGGCGTGGAGCTGTAGCTCATCAGACAAGACAAACCTTCTTTTAGACAACTCAGTCATAGATACCCCCTTGCGACAATAAAGCATTGAATCAAACAGGGCACGAATATTCTATAACAAAATAGAGTTCGGTACATACCATAAAATTCCTGCAAACAAACAAAAAGAACACCCGGCTTTTTTCTTATTTATTTCGACATTCATTGTCAAAAGGAATAAATTTTGCTATAGTTTTAGGTAAATGTGCCAAAGCGCATAAATTAGTTATTTTAAGGATAGTGACCTATATTGCATTCGTTTTTCAAAGCCCGAGCGTTTTGGCTTAGCAGTACGCTCTTCTCATTCTTCCTTTTTTCGCCACTGGCCCACGCTGAAATTCAGCCCACTTACTATATTGTTAACGGCGCTGTCGCAACAGAAGATCCCCTTTTGCCTAACGAAGATTTAAAAAAATCCGAACCCTACAGTCCCTGGTACAATCGCTATAGTGATTTTGCCGGTGGTTATACCCTTTGCTATCCACTGAATATGAAAGTAGATGCGAGTCTATCTGAGGTTCGAACGGTCTTTAGTAATGCCGAAACACAAATTGAAGTCTATGCCGATCGTTTAGATCAAGGTTCTAACACAGCTTCCGCCTATTTACATGATTATGATCAGTTTGCTAATAACAAACAAGACCATAATATTGTTACTGACAGTTACTTTTCTTCTAATGGATTTGATATTCACCTTCTTAAATGGAGTCGCCACAAACTGGCAACGGTACCAAATGATAAAAACAATTATGTCAGTATTGAATTGACTAAGAACAGTATTGACGCTTATACCATTTTGATTAAATCAACAGACCCCATCACAAATGAAATGCAATTGCTTGCCAGTTTTCAGGCCTTACCCAAAAAAGGTGTTGCCGGCATTTATCAGCATTACAGTCCAACCAAACATCCTTTAAATGACGAAACAACCGCTTTTCAAAAAAAGTTTTTTTCCGAAAACAGCCCTTTGCGCTGGGGCATGTATGAGCCCAATGCTCCCGAGGATTTTGATTACCTCACACATTTAGAAGCATCCCTTGATTACACCTTTCCTATCGTCATACGCTATCAATCACTTGATGAAAACTTTCCAGCTGCCTCGCTGAAAAATGCCTATGACCACAAAAAATTCGTCGAGCTTTCCTTACAAACTTTTCATTATAAACAAAATAACCAAAGCATACTTTATGACATTTTAGATGGACGCTATGATGACTATTTTAATAATTACGCTCAAGATGTGAAAACCTTCGGCCATCCGATTTTATTACGCCTGGACAATGAAATGAACGGCTTGTGGTGTCCTTATGCCGGTTACTTTTTTAGTAAAGACAGCGATTTATTCAAAGCCGTCTGGCGTCATATTTATGACATTTTTACAGCCAATCAAGTCACGAATGTGCTATGGGTTTGGAATCCTAATGATGAATCCATGCCGCGCGCAAAATGGAATTCTTTTTTAAACTACTACCCTGGTAACGACTATGTCGATATTGTCGGTATGACAGGCTATAATCCGGGAACGACTGTGGCTGGTGAAAAGTGGCGTGAATTTGCTGATATTTATGATCCTCTCTATGCAAAATACAGCCGACTCTTTGATCAGCCTCTCATTATCGGTGAATTTGCCTCAAGTTCAGTTGGCGGTGATAAACCGGCTTGGATGCAAAAAATGTTTGATCAGATCGGAAAATATGACAGACTAAAAGTCGCTATTTGGTGGAATCATTGCGATTTTGATGCAGACGGCAATATCACTCATCCCTATCGTATGGATGACAACCTAGCCGAAATTGAGACGTTCCGTCAGGGATTGGCAGCCTATCCAGAAGCTCCTGCCGAGACTACGGACCCGACAAAAACTCTGCCGAACACAGCGCAAAAAGCACCCGCTAAAGTCTCCACTAAAACAACTACAACACCTGAAAAATCCGTTAAAAATCAGAAAAATCGCTAAAGCCGTCTTTCATATCCCAGCGAGGAATCGTATTACTATAATTAAACGTCAAGTAGTACGTTGGAATGCCCGTAATATAGAAGCGTACTGAAATTTCCCTTTCAGTACGCTTCTATTATTGAACTTAGGTCCCTATTGTAATAAATATTGCAGCTCATATAATTTTCGACTCACAGCCTGTCCAATCAGTCGTTTGCCCTCACTATCGGGATGAAGACCATCGGCAGACAACCGATCCGGAAGTAGACCCTGCCGATTTTTGAGCAATGAAACAGTATCAACAGCGTTAGGCTGAGCTAAAATCCAACCATTTACAGCCTGCCAATTGTTTTTCCATTGAGGCGGCAGCGGTTGACCGATCATAATAGCAATGCGGGGCGGATTAATCGGAGCTAGTGTGACAAAGACAGGCGTAATATGAAAGTCAAGACATTTCTGTCTAAGTGCACGTAAATTACTAATAATCTGACTAGCATCGTCTCCATCCCGAATGTCATTAATTCCACCAGCAATAATTAAAATTTTCGGATGAAAAGGTAACACATCTTGATCAAACCGTTCCAGTATCGCCTCTGTTGTATCACCGCTTTTACCCAAGTTTTTTACTGGTAAAGTAACCGATTGAGTCCAATCATATAGTGGCGTTCCAGGCGGTGAGGAGATGGCACCACCGCCATGGGTAATGCTATCACCAAGTGCTGCTATACTATAGCCTTGCGTTGAAACCGTAAAAGCTGTAACAGGCGACCATTTTCCAATTGACTGCCCCTCACTGTCAACGGCACGCACGCGCCAGTAATACGTGCCATCAGTAGCATAGCTATGCCAATCATAGCTATCAAAGCTATCGCCTCCGTCGACATGAATCCGTTCAATCCGCTGCCTCGGCCAACTATTTTCGGTATCATCTAAAGGAACGTTTAATATTTCCACATCATACCCTGCCGCGCCAGGTACAGCAACCCAAGAATAAGCTGGATACAGGGGAACAGCAGCATCATCAGGATAAGTCGTCAAAGGCAGCGGCGACTCGGCATCCATTTCGCCTTTACTCAAACGCTGCGATTCACTATAATCTGTAATCGGCTGACCCGAAACATCTAAGGCCCGCACCCGCCACCACAATTTGTCTACATTCTGTTTAAAATGCAGCGGAATTTGTGCTCCCGGTGTTGGCACAGTAGAATCCTCAATTCTATGACTTTCTGGTGCAGCTGTATTTCCTGCTGGAAAATATTGATCCGTTATTTCCAATTCATAAGTAACGGCATCTGCACTGAGCGGCCAAGTCACGCGGACACTATCTGCTTGAGCTGCGCTTGTCACGGGGATCTGCATAAAACAAAACACCATCATCATAATGCCATAATAAAACTGTTTACAATTCATACCGTATGAAACTCCTCTTTTCACCATCGTTGCCAAATATTTGCCAAATGTACCACACTTTATTATAGTGAAAAATAAAGGAAATTTCACTAATAGGGGCAAAAAATCAAAGGAATGATGATATTGAAATTAATAGTACTAAAACGACAAACTTTAATAAGTTTATTGTTACTTATCTATTTTACCTCTTTTTCTTTCTGCTTGGCTACCCCTGTTCAGCCACAAGATAGTGCAGAACAACTCACGTATTGTGATCGAGCGAACGGCTACAGCCTAACTTATCCCTCTGACATGACTGTAGATGACTCGCTTTCAGCAATACGCACCGTCATCAGCAACAGTCAATTACAAATTGAAATCTATTATGATAATTTCTCAGGTACTGCTTCAAATACTGATTCCTACATAAGTTACAGCAATGCCTTTATGAAAAACACGAAAGATCATGAATTGCTTGATGAAAAAAAATTTACCGTCCACAATCTATCTGTTCATCTATTAAAATGGAAGCGTGCCAAATTAGCTCGTGTGGATGAAGATAAAAATTACTACGCCTCAGCAGAAATTGTCAAAAATAATAATGAAGTCTATACACTATTTTTTAAATCCACTCAGCCCATTACAAATGAACAAGCTATTATCGAAAGTTTCAGACTCATCCCCAAAGAAGGAACCGGACAGCTTGGCCGACTGGTTCATCCCTCAATAAATGCGCTCAATGCCGAAACACAGGCTGTTTATGATCAGTTTTTTAGTGATTCGGCGCCGCAACGCTGGGGTATTTTTGAAAAAACATCGCCAAAAAGTTTTGCCTATCTTAATAGCCTAGAAAAAAAGCTCGGCTATAAATTTGATGTTGTCACACGCTATCAATCACTTACTGGTCGCTATTTTCCTGGCGAAGATCTGAAAAACGCCTATGCCAACAACCGTTTAGTACAGCTTACAATGCAGACTTTTTTATGGGGAGCCTCAGCCGAACAAAACCAAAGCATTATGTATGACATCCTTAACGGTCAATACGATGCCTATTTAAATGATTATGCCAAACAACTCAAGGCTTTCGGTCACCCTGTCCTCTTTCGTCTAAATAATGAAATGAATGGAGACTGGTGCTGGTATAGCGCCTACTACACAAGCAAAGATACAGATATTTATAAAGATGTTTGGCGTTATATTTATCGAATATTTCAAGATAATGGCGTAGACAATGTATTATGGGTTTGGAATCCCCACAGTCCTTCGGACCCGACCTTTCAATGGAATCACTATCTTATGTACTATCCTGGTGATGAATATGTAGATATTATCGGTCTTACTGGCTATAACAACGGAACCTATTATCCCGGTGAAAAATGGCGCTCTTTTGATGAAATTTATCGGAAGACTTATGATGAATATTGCCATAATTTCCAAAAGCCCTTTATGATTACCGAATTTGGTTCAAGCTCCATTGGCGGAGATAAACCCGCCTGGATTCACGATATGTTTACGGTGCTGCCGGAATATAACCACATCAAACTGTTTGTATGGTGGAACGCCACCGATTATGATGTAAACGGACACCCCGCCCGGATTTATTTGCTTGATGAAAACGACGCAACCATCGCGGCCTTTCAACAAGGCTTTCCCCCCCATTCCTAAGTGTTTGACATTCCGTTCCTTGTGAATTACACTATTATTGTAGAATTGTAGGTTTGAATGGTAGGAAGTATTTTTAAAATTCACAAAATGTGTAGGAAAGTAGGATGGTAAAAATGTCAATTCCCTTAATTATCGTATTGCTGTACATTGTTATGCTATTTGCTATTAGTCTTTATGCCAGACATCGCGCGTCAAAAAATAGTACCGGTTTTTTACTTGCCGGTCGACAGCTCAATACAGCCATGGTTGCTGTCAATATTTCCGGCGTCGCTGTCGGAGCGGCCTCAACCATTGGTGTGGCCGAAAATGCCTTTCAAGTCGGAATATCAGCAGGCTGGTATACTGTTGCTTGGGCAGCGGGTGCCATTGCGATGGGTATCATTGGTGCCAAACGATATCGCGCCGTGGAAGTTACAACACTGCCACAGTTTTTTGAACATTATTATGATACAAAAGGTCGCACAGCCAGTGTATTCGGCCTCATTATTATTCAACTTGTCATTACATCACTTCAATATTTGGCAGGTGGCGCTATTTTGTCTTCGCTGCTGCCGAATATTTTTACCATGGAAACAGGCATGTATACAAGTGCCGTCGTCTTTATCGGTGTGACACTCATTGGTGGTCTCTGGTCTTCAGGGCTTGCCAATATTTTAAGCATTACACTCATTTATTTTGGTATTATTGTCAGCACCATTCAAGTTATCTTCCGTCAGGGAGGTTTATCCGAAATTGCATTGAACCTTCCGGCAACAACGGACTGGTTTGGTCCGATTGGTGGATTAGGAATGGCAACCATCACAGGTTGGTTCGTTGTCATGATTACACAAACCCTTTCCGCACAAGGACCAGTTCAAATTGCTTGTGCAGCCAAAACAGAAAATACAGCCAGACGAGGCTTTTTATGGGGGGCTGTTATCATTTTACCCATTGGTTTTCTCTGTGCACTCCTTGGTTTGTCTGCCAAAGCAAGCTACCCTTCCATTCAAGCAACAATGGCTTTACCGCAAATCATCATGAGCCTTCACCCCGCCCTTGCTGGCATCACCCTATCGGCTTTATGGGCAGTAGATGTATCGACGGCTTGCCACTTATTACTTGGTGCTGGCGCATTATTCTGCCAGGATATTTATAAACGTTTTTTACATCCCACTGTGACTGAAAAAACTTATCTTCTTGTCAACCGACTCACAGTGCTTGGACTCGGACTTTTAACGCTATTCTTTGCCTTTCATGCCGTTGGCATTTTGAAAACCCTGCTGATGGGATTAAGCTTGACAACAGCATTTACACTCGTCTTTTTATGCACCCTCTTCGTACCTCAGCTTTGTCGAAAGAGTTCTGCTTTTTATACAACGTTAGCAGGGATTCTAGCCCTTGTTGCTTGGCAATTCATTCCTGCTGTACGCGTTTTTTCCCATCCCATTTATCTTGAATGGGTCGTCTGTCTCAGTGCCTTTGGTCTCACAGCCCTCATTGACAAACGGCATATTACGGAAAGCGATGAAACAGAAACAAAATTATCACTCATAGGAGCCACAACAAAATCATGACGGAAAATTTCAGTATGGATGTCGGCCGTGCGGCGTTACGACTGGCCCTAAGTCAAACTCGTGAAGAAGAACAGCAGCTACGCGAACATTATGTGACTCAAAATATTACTGCCATTGCTGTAGATTTCGGCGGAGAATTTATTCCTTTAATGAAAAAAATTATTGAACGGGCCACCGTAGCGGCACAGAAACAGGGACTCGTTCCTGCCAATCATGTCGGTGAGGGAGCCGTTGCAGGTGCAACCAAAGCCGCTTTAGAACAAATATCTACCAAGGCACTGGGCATGAGCGTCGGCGGTAAGATTGGCATTGCACGCTATGGTGAACACCTCTGCGTAGCCTTATTTTTCGGTGTAGGCATGCTAAATCTCAATGAGGTGGCCGTCGCCTTAGCCCATCGTTCCATACCAAATCAATAATTTATATACCTTTTCTTTTCCAACATAACTATCCCCCCATTCTCCTACGAATGGGGGGATTTTGTCACTGTCTGTTTATACAACCACCATCTTCGTAAAGAAAAATTCCACAAGAATACGATTCCCGTTGCTCCTATCTTCGCTTCCATTGTTGTTAACTTCACCATTTCGATAGCCAGCCACATAAGCAATATATTCCATATTAAACCCATTGTGTTAATGCCCAATATGTTTAGAGCTTCCACCTTCGATGTAAACTTACACCGATTCTTAAATGCCAGTTTCCTGCCCCAAAAGAAGTTAACTACAACTGATAAAAGAAAACTTCCTGTAGCAGCAAACATATAATAAATTCCGCAAGTTACGTTTAGAATATAAAAGATGATCCAATCGACACCAGCGGAAATACCGCCAACGCAAAAGTATCGGATAAGCTGATCTATCAAACCGCTATTTCGGTCGATCGTTTTTATTATTGTAGCATACATGTCTTACATGCCCTCCATTAAGCCATGTTTCACGAATCACAAACCAATACCACTTTAGATAATTAGGCAGCCATTTTAGTAGTTGAAACCGAGACTCTCCCTCTACCCGGTCATACCATAAAGAAGGAACCTCTGTTATACGGTAGCCGTTGCAAAATGCTTTTACTGTAATTTCCATACCAATTTCAAAACCGCCACAACTCTCAATAGTGATAGAATCAATAACAGCCCTATGATACATTTTAAAGCTATTAGATATATCGTGAGTAGGGATACCCACCGTCCAATGCAAGCTTACCCCGGCAAAGCGAGACAAAATTTTCTTAATAAAAGGCCCTCCATACTGTTTGCCGCCTTTCATATAGCGGGAACCACAAACAAGATGATATCTCTCTTTTACAACTTTATCATACATCTTATCCACAACATCAAGACTATCCGATAAATCTGCCATTAGAACCAAAACAATATTTCCTTCAAATGTATGTAAGCCAGTCTTAATGGCATTTAACGCTCCTCGACCGTAAATGTTCTTTTTCAAACAAATAGGGAAGCTGTACTGCGCTCGAACTCTTTCAACCGCAGGTATCGTATTATCGTCGTCACTATCATATATTAGCATCAGACGCTTTTCGACTTTTATCGCATTTTCGACCTGTGTAAGCAGATTTTCGATATTTGAGCCTTCATTATAGACTGGTGCAACCAAATCAAGCATACTTATCCTTCCCCTATTTATGATTGCCTGAGGGGCTCCAAATACTGAACTCCCCTAATGACGCTTATATGTTTCCCGCCTTCATTTGTTCTTTGATCCAAGGTATCACTTCATCCAACATATCACTCAACTTCGACTTTGCTTCAAACCCAAGTAATGTTTTTGCCTTCTCGACCGCAGGTACACGTTTTTGGACATCATATACGAAAGGCTTATCCGATACATAGCGGAATGGCTTGTCCCCATTCACCTTTTGCCAAATTGCTTCAGCTAATTCCAATACGTTAGTTGAAACAGGCGTGGAAAGATTAAAGTCTTCATTAATGGCTTTCTCACTTTCAACACACAGTGCAATTCCTTCAGCCAAATCAGCGCCAGAAGTATAATGACGGATTTGATTGCCCGCACCTAGGATGTGCAGTGGGTCTTGACCTTTTAATACTTTCTGAACAAGATCTGGAACAACATGACTCATCGCCAGTTTAACATTCCCGGAGAGAATTTCTTTTTCGCTTATGGCTCTGCGCTCGCCGGTTCCTACACAGTTAAATGGACGGATAATTGTATAAGGAAGTTTGTACTGTTCCCAAGCACCTTTTGCAAAATACTCACACGCCAACTTTTGAAATCCATAGGTAGAAAGTGGAGGCGGACAACACAGTTGTTCACCCTCAGGACTAGGATAAACTGTAGTAGATTCATATACCATAGAAGACGATAGGACATTGATTTTTTGTAGCTTTTTCTGTTGATGTGCCCAAATAGCAGCATCAAATGTGGCTGCTGCTATTCTTTCATTTTCTGCCAACAAATCATATGCATATTCGTGGAAGTAGGTAATCCCGCCAATCATTGCCGCAATAGCAACTACTTGGTCACAATCTGCTATTAACTCTTTCATTAAGTCAATGTCCTTCACATCACCGCGAACAAACAAGTAGCGTGGATTATGATCATAAGACTTCTCAACGGGGCCATATTTACTGAAGTTATCAATCCCCACAATGGAATGGCCACGCTTCAGTAGTTCCTCCACCAAATAGCCTGCAATAAAACCAGCAGAACCTGTAACAAGTATTTTCATTAAATTTGTCCTCCTTTTCCCAAAACATTCCAAACGTCGGCAACAATTCTATTTTCTGGAAATATGATATCCCTATATTGACTATGTGGTGTGGCTATAATTACAATATCAGATTTTGCAACTAGTTCTTCTTGTGAAACAAAAGAGGCATCTACCACAAATGAATCAGCGCAAAGAACCTTTCCTGCTTGTATTTGAAGAATTTTCCGCAATTTATAGGACAGCGACTCGCGTATGTCCCCGCTATCCCCCTTAAATGCCATTCCCAAAATGCCTACTGTCATCTGGGAAATAGGATATTTTGATCTCAGCTTTTGCACTACGTAATTTGGAAAACCCTCATTGACAAGCATTGCAGCATGTCCCAAGTAGAAATTGCCATTATTAAAAGCAGCCAATTGCATAGAATCTTTAAACAAACAAGGACCTGCGGCAAATCCCGCCTTTGGCAAATCTTTCGCCCGCGCATACTGGTGTGTAACCGCATGGTACACTTGGTAGAAATCCAGATGATAGTCATTGGCTATCATATAAAACTGGTTAGCTACTGCAAACTTGATATAACGCCAAACATTGGTAAATAGCTTTGCTAATTCTGCCTCAGCAGGCAGTACCTCGACAATTTCATTCGTTAAAAGTCCAAATAGTTCTCGACATTTTTGTAATCCTTCCGGAGTAAAAGAAGAAATGATTTGTGGCAAAGTGTGTAATTCAGTCATTGCTTTTCCTTCTAGTATTCTTTCCGGGCAGAAACAGACATTCATGGTTAACCCAGCTTCTATCAGCCAACAACTCACGCGCTGGCTGATACCCGGATACACTGTGCTCCGCAAAATCAGGGTTTGTCCATTGCGAAAATACGGAATACACTGATTAACCGATTCAATCATAACTCCAAATTTCGGATTTAAATGCTCATCTACAGGAGTTCCAATGATCATTATTATAACATTGCTGTCAGAAATTACGCTGGGAGAGTCTGATAGTAGAAGACTCCCAGCTGCAAGAACTTTTTTCAGGAGTTCATCGGCACCGTCTTCATGAAATGGCATGTTACCCTGTCGCACAGCATTTACTGACTCTGTATTAATATCATAAACCATTACTTTCTTACCACAATCAGCCAGTGCAATAGACAAGGGCAATCCCACATGTCCACAACCACCAATTATACAAACGTCATAAGAAAACATAAATCCACCTCATTTTATCTTTACTAATCAAGTAAAATACATAACTTTCTAATTATTGAACTGGGAACCTTTACTGATCATACGATTCCGTATCATTCGAAAAATACTTGTTTTGGAAAAATGCTTTTTTTGAAGGAAGATAGTAAGGAATACGATAAAATTTTTCCCTAATAGGTCTTAATACTTTTTCCTTATAAACATCATACTTAAACTCATATCCTAAAATAAAATAAACCGGAACATCATCAATCCTATATTCTTTGACCTCTAACCGATTAAAATAAGATCGATAATTATCAATATTATAGGATTGATCTTTAAAAATAAGTATGTTCTTCCCGTCAAAAGCCTGATAATTTGTCAGCTTATCATCTTGTCTCCCATGGAATGTTCCAATGCCGAAAACACTGAAATAGGTCCCAATTTTATGATAAAAAACTCCCGATTTAACATAGCTTTCAGTTGCAAAGAAAAAATCTTTCTTGTAGGGTTCAAGTAATATGCCAACTTCCTTTGCTTTAATAGTAGCAACCTGTTTTTTGACAAAGCTCACATTTTCAGTAACTGAGTACGGTAATGCTAAAAATCCGAAAATGACTATCAGATGAACTGCGGTGAACAGCGTTACCCACTTGGCCAAGCGCCTTAAAGTATCGCAGTTAAAAACAACATAGTTTAAGACAAAAGCAAACGGCAGGAACGACAGTGTCCAATGGACTCCGATACTTTTTTCTGCCGATAACACCAGAAAGACCATCATAGGAGCAGCAAAAAGTATTCCGAACAATTTAAGATCCGTTCCGGCAATAGCCGATAAGATCGCCTGCCGCCGTTTAATCCATGTTCCGACCAATATGGGAGTAAGTAAATATGCCTGTGAAAAAACGTAAGCCAATATGTAAGCTGGATTGAACTTAGTTTCACCTTCTTGACGAGTTATCATATTAAAAACAACATTAGTCCAATCATTCTCATAATTCCAATACACATTGATGAGTATAAACGGTATCGCTGCGCCGAAGACATAACAAAGAGCTTTTATCCCTTTCTTGTTTCTTTGATATAACGTCACATAGATAACGTATGAAAAAGCCAACAGCACAGCAAAATATTTTGATAGAAACGCCAATCCGCCAAAAGCCCCTGCCAATATGAACAGCCAATTCCTATTATTTATTAAACCAAAATAAAAAGTTAGTGATGAAAGAAAAACAAAAAGTATCAGCGGCGTATCGGTAGTAATAATTATATTCAGTATGTTGACTGGTGAAACTAAAAATAAGATTGCGGCAAGATAGGCCTTTTCCCGCTCAACGCCTTTAAACATCCAATATATTAGACCGCCAATCAACTGTCCAATCACTATCGATGGCAACCGCAACAGAAGCTCTGAATCACCAAACAAAAGCATAAATGCGAGAAACCATCCCACCATCGGCGGATGATCATAGTACCCGAAATCCAAATGTTTACCCCAAATAAAAAAATAAGCTTCATCGCCTGTCAATGGAATTATTGCTGCCAACAAGCATTTTATCACGAGGCTGAACAGCATAGTAAACCAAAATAGTTTCTTAGTTGACAATCTCCTCCTACCTCCATAACTAAACACGAAAAGGTTTGCTTTTTTGAATATCCTTGCAGCACAGTCGGCCTAACCATGCTTGTCTCGCTCGGAAACGCAAACATCGCTATCTGAGTGAGGATTTTCAGTCCCCCATAGTTGCTCTCATTTATTTATACAATTCACACGAACTAATAGTTCACATGTTTTATAGATTTTTATATTTATATAGAAGTAGAAAAAAACAAGGCACCAAAAAAGCACCTTGTCGTACACTCATCTTTAATCTTATTCTTAATCAATATCTTCTCATCAATGAACCTTCCTAATCCTAAGTAGCACTTTGTTTTCCTCATAAGACAAATTTAGAGAATTCATATATTCCGCCTTTTTCCTTGGCTCCGCCATAATCGCATTGACTTGCTGAATGGAATAGCCCTTTTCTAACAGTTCTTGCCCAAATTCATCCATAACGTGAAGTATATCACACCACTCAATTTCCCTATCATATGTGTTAACTGATACTGTATGGACTTTTTGCATAAAAGCTTTTACACCCTCATCGCCTAACTCGGATTGCCTAATATCATCAAGAAGTAAAAAAATCTCTTTTACAACCAAATTTTCTCCCCCAGCATATCTCCTTTCCCTATTTACGCTAGGCACCGGTTTGTACTGCAGCCAAAACCGCTTTACACCGTCATAGTACTCTTTGCCCATTTTATTCTCTTTATACAAGGTATACATATAGGAAAGCATCCCGGCACTTATATTTCCCGGATCGCTTGTATCAAAACCCGGCCACCAGAGACTTAGAACAGACTCTTCAAAATAGAGCAGTTGCACTTCCCCTTGACTCCTATTTTCGGTTGGCAATGATATAAAATCATCTTCCGAAATCGGAATACTATTTGCCAACCCAAATATTTTGCGTTCAGCAGCACCCAGCCAACCATCCAGCAAAAATCCAGGCACCTCAACTACATTCAAAAGTTGCTTGTCTTTTAGCGGTATCAGATTCTCATAAAATGTGATTCTATCTTTTACTAGTTCTACGATATTCTTTGCGCTATCCTCATGGGGTTTTGCGCAATACGCTGTGATGTTTCCATCGAGAGCAGCCATTTTTATAATCTCATAAGGAGCAGCAATCAGAAAAACATCACGCGCAGACGGACTGGAAAAAACAAACTTCCTGACAGCGTTATCAGGTAGACGCACATCTTCAGTAAGCGGCAGTCCTGTCACAACTTCCATGTCCTTATCTATTTCAACATTTATGGTAAACGCAGTAGACTGGTGCGAGATATAGCGCGCTGACAACACCGTTCGGGGTTGATCACTCCACGATATCCGCTGATCACTCGTATGATATACCTGATTCTTACCTAAAGTAGGATACCATGCATGTCCAGACCTTAACAATGTCATAGAGGGTGAAACGAAATTAATGAGCCCCTGGGGCTGGGTATCATAATCAGAAAACCACTCCCATACTTTGCCGGAATAATCCAGGAAAATCTCCATAGCAGCTCCAGCAGCAAGGGGCGAACTTAGTTTCACCTCAATAAAATCGCCCTTTCTTTGCCAAACAAGCTCTCGCCCGCTGCCGTCTTTTACATTGTGAATGACATAATAATTTTTCAAGGTCAACGGTATCTCTTGTATTTCGCTGTTACTCGTATTTCTGAAAAAAAGCTTTGCACCACAGTCCACGGTGTTCAAGGCTGTTTTCAATTTAATATCCATTACATACCTAACAGGCCGCAGCATGTTAGCCGTATCTACTGCTTGTCCGGCATCAGCCACCGCGTTAACAAACGCCTCCTGATAGGTTTTGTCGCGCCCTTCGTACTCCCGGACAAATAAAATAGCACCTGATAAAAACACGGCAAAGGCCGTTGTCAACACCAGCATATACGATAATCTCAGTTGCCCTAAAGAACGTCGCTTGCTATAAAAATAGAAACTGACTAATAACAAAATTGCCGAAAATCCCAACTGATAGCAAACAACCACTGGTATAAGTCCAGTGTTAGGAAAGTGACCTGTTAGCTGCGAAGAAGGAACACAAAAAGCCTGATTGACCGCCAAATTTATAGGGGGTAACCAATACGGCAATGAGGTAAAATTATCACCCTCAAGAAAGAACATCAATATCAGATAAATAGTGGTTATAAAGATAGACAAAAATACTCGGGAACGACAAATGGTCTCTATAAACAAAGCAACGCATATTGAATTTATACTGATCAAAATATAATTTAACCAATAGTCCCCTAACAGGTTGAAAAACGGCAACTGCATATGAAAAACAAAGAATACCACGGTCATTATGCCTAAAAACAGTTGCATCCCCAGCAACACTAAAAGCAAAAAGCTGCCTAACGCTCGCCCCATTAGCAACTCCCAATCCTTACACGGAAGTGTATTAACAATCTCTGAAATGCCCCTGCGCCAATCCCTAGCAATCATGCCAGTATTCCAGAAGACAAAAAACATATAAAAAACATATAAGAGCCAGAGACCCAAATATTGATTCTCATAAATAACAAATATTGCCAAAGAATCGGTTAACATCACAAGCAGCCAATAACCGACACTCTTTAATCCTAATCTCATTTCCTGCAAAGCAATCGCCATTATACTATGCATATCCATTTTACCTCGCCGATTTTATCAATGCCAGATACCCGTCTTTCACACTAGTACTCGCTTTTATCTGCCCAGTCTTACCTGTGGCCAACTTGGCAAGTTCCTCTGGCTTTCCTTGAAACACCAAATTACCTTGACGTAAAACAGCAAGTTCCGAACAGCAAACCTCAATATCAGCAAGGATATGCGTAGAATAAATAATTGTAATCTTCCGTCCTAATTCACTGATTACATTGCGAATATGATTGCGCTCGATTGGATCAAGCCCTACAGTCGGTTCGTCCATGATTAAAAGGCGAGGGCTACCCAATAAAGCTTGCGCAAACCCCAGCCTTTGTTTCATTCCAAAAGAATATACAGCAATCCTTTTATTCCTGGCCTCCGTAAGATTAACTAACTCAATAGCTTCAGTCACCTGCGTCTTTCTTGCCCGTTTATCGGTTATCCCTTTTAATACTGCAAAATACTCCAGCATTTCAAAACCAGTCAACCTGGGGTAAAAACCAAATTCTTGCGGCAAGTAACCTAAATGATTGCGAATCATTACTTTATCGTAACATACATCTAAACCATTAACAGTTACTCTGCCAATCGTAGGCTCAATCATCGTCGCTATAATCTTCAACAAGGTGCTTTTCCCCGCACCGTTTGACCCCAAAAGCCCGAATACACCTTTGTCTATGCTGCAAGTAATTCCGTCCAATGCCATACACTTATTGTTATACATTTTACTAAGGTTATTAATCTCTATCATTATAAATATCATTTCTTTCTCATTCTGAATAACCCTTGGATACCAGATAAATATACGCTTCTTCCAAGGTAGGCTCCACGGAACGAACTTCTGTAATCTCCGGCCTGACATCACTAATAATCCTTACTTCATACAACCCTTTATCAGAGCGCAAACTGCTGACTACCCATTTATTTTTTCTATCAATCCACTCACTCTCAGATAGAGTAGCCAGCCATACAGAGCCACTCGCCGCGTCCAACATTCTAGGTATAGGACCTTTAAACTGCAGTTTTTCATTATGTAACAGCATGATGCTATCTGCCAAAGCGGTTAACTCTGAAATGATATGGGTACTCAACAGAACAATACGTTCAGAAGAAACTTGCGAAAACAAATTACAAAAATAATCCCGCTCTTCTGGGTCAAGCCCTGATAGCGGCTCGTCCATAAGGAGAAGATCCGGGTCGTTTAATAATCCTTGGGCAATACCAACTTTTTGACGCATCCCCTTGGTCCAATCACGCAACGTTTTATTATGAAAAGAAGTAATTTTTGCAATATCCATTACTTCTTCAACCCTTGAAGCCGCAATGGAAGCCGGAATCCCCTTTAAGTCAGCAAAGTACCTCAAAAAATCCTGAGCGGTCATTTCCGGATACACCCCGAATTTCTGCGGCAAGTATCCCATATGAGCTTTAAATTTGACACTGTCACCATGAAGAAAAATTCCATTAAGCGATACTTGACCTGCCGCTGGCGCAATAACTCCCGCAATAATGCGCAATAAAGTTGTCTTACCCGCCCCATTAGGGCCAGTCAGCAGATGCAATCCTTTCGGCAAAGAAAAGGAAATATGATTTAGTACACAGTTTTGATTGAAACACTTTGTAATTGAAGACAATTCTAACATATTTTTTCTCTCTCTCTATCTCCCATTTTCGCATAATTCCATATTTTTCAAAAGAGTAAACCAAACTTAATAGCTTCCACTTACCCCGGATCACTTGATCACTCTTGGGAATAATCAATGTTTTCAATATGCAAGTAACGTATATATATTGCAATAAGCATGAGACCTAGCAATAAAAATACCATTGGCATCTCATGCCATAGACTGGCTTGTATAAAACGATTTCCAGCATCACTTTGTTCAAAAATAATTTGCGCTGCCCACATTACAAATGCACAACTGCAGCCAGAAATAATGCCAAAGCGCAAAGAACTAGCCAAAGCAACGCCTAGCAAAAATACCATTGGTGCTAGCCAGTCCAAAATAGCTTTCCATAATAATATTTTTTCTTTTGTCAGCATTTCGGAAAATGAAAAAGATATTATTCCTGTTGCAGTTAGACAAACAATAATGGTATATCCCAATGTTACAATAATTCTTGCACCAGCCAATTGAGCCGGAGTATAAGGGCAAGACGCCTCCAGTTCGCTTGTATCATAAAGCGCTGCTCGGTGTTCACAAAAAAGTGTCAATAAACCTAGAATAGGCGCTACATTTGTTAAAAAAATCAGCGAATCAGCATTACCTTTTGTTAAAACAATTCCCACAAAAATAATCAAACTGGTTAGCGCCATAAACCGCCAATTCAGTATATTTATTTGTGGTTTCACCAGACGAAAAACAGAGAGTAATCCGCCATCACCAACCGTTCTTCGCACCGCTAATCTATCAACGGGTTTAATAATTGGAACATCGTTATTCGCATTTTCCTGCAAAACTTCTTTAAGGTTATCTACCAAGCTGCAGGTCATCGCAGTAGTCGGCTTAGGGCCGATATATTTAGATAGTTTATTAAAAACAGCAACCATCTCTTTGTCATTAGCCTCTTTATCTATTTCGCTAAGAATTTCTCGATATTTATCCAAGTTCCTCGCCCTCTTCTTTAAGCAGCTTTTTAAGATTATTTAAACCATTGGATAACCTTGATTTAACAGTACCTACAGGAATATTCAATACCAATGCTATTTCTTCCAGCTTTAATTCCTCATAAAAACGAAGGATAATCACTTCACGGTGAATATCTGACAATTTAGTGAGAACCTCCATAATAGCTTCCCGCTCGTCCTGCTTTCGCAGACTTTCTTCCGGTGTATCCTCACTGTCCCAAATATTCTCTGACATCTCAAGACCAAAAACATTTTTTTGTACATATGCGCTTTTCAAATAGTTTTTACATGTGTTTAACGCAATTGCATAAATCCAGGCTTTAAAAGGAAACTCCGGATGATACGTCCTTATACTCCGACATATCTTGATAAATACCTCTTGCGTGATATCGTTAGCACTATGATAATTCTTACTCATCAAGTAAATATAGGAAAATATCTTGGAATGGTAACGAACAATCATGGTCTCCAAAGCCGTTTCGTCTCCCTGTTGTATTTGCCTTGCAAGTTCTTCATCAGAAATAATTACTGTCACCTTCTGGTTTAAGCCAATTTTTTTATACTATATATATAGAAATGATTAAATTCGGCCCTATTTAATTCCAAAAATAAATAGAGATAAAATACTCACAACTGTAGTATAGAATAAGTTACCACACAAATCCAAACATAGGAAGTGAGTCCATGTCTCATGCCTCTATTTTATCAGATGATTCAACAATTCACAATTTCATTCCAAAATTGCATTTAATCATTCCTAGCTATTATAATGGGGATAACATAAAAAAAATCCTATTTTGAGACACCTTTTTTATTTGTTTAGGACCATAGTCATTTTGTGTAAATATTTGCTAGGAAATAGCAAATATTGTGACGAATGTAATGATAGAATTGCAATTGAGTATTTCGGGGGATGAAATATTTTGCGGAAAATTAACATACAATATGCTAAACCGGACATGACTTTAGCCCGCGACATTATTACCGACACTGGCATTATCCTACTTGTACGCGGTATCGCCCTCTCACAAAATTTAATTAATAAATTAGCCACTTTACACATCACAACCATTTTTGTAGAAGACCCTCTGTACGAAGGAATTATAGCGCCCGAATACATTAGTCTCGAATTGCAACAACAAGCCCTATCAGTACTCAGTACTGTGCTCCAGACCTTGAAAAACAAAGGCACGCTCAATGTACAACCTGTTATCCAATTGTCTACCCAGATTGTAGAAGAATTAATGTGTAATCCCAAAACATCCATTTGCTTAAATGAAATTATGACGCATGACGATCCAACTTTTTCCCATTCTTTAAATTGCGCAATTTATGCCATTTTACTTGGTCAATTCAATGGCTTAAACTATCCAGATTTAAAAGAACTGGCTGCAGGCGCCTTACTGCACGATATAGGGAAAAATGATATTAGCACAACCCTATTAAATAAACCAGATAAACTATCTGCCGATGAATTTGAATTAATCAAGAAGCATGCGCAATGGGGCTTTGAAAAACTGATTGTTTTGCATTGGGACTTATCCAGTCTCGTCGCTCATATGGCCTGGCAGCATCATGAAAAAATGGATGGCAGCGGTTATCCACGCGGTATAGGGGGAAATGACATCCTTTTTCATGCTCGAATTGTGTCTATTGCTGATGTATATGAAGCACTTACTGCTAATCGTCCGTATCGTCCTGCCCTATCACCCAAAAAGGCCCATGATATTATCCAAGCCGGACTCGGCACCCATTTTGATGATGAACTCGGAAAGCTTTTTTTATCTAAAGTAGCTCTTTACTCTCCAGGCACACTCGTTACAATCAACACAGGAGAAACAGCCCTCATTGTTTCTATTCCACCGAATAACCCTAAATATCCAGTCATTAGAATTATCAAAGAACCTGACGGACAACCTTGTAAGCCCTATGAAATCCATCTTGAGGAACATCCACAAATTCATATTATTAATAGCCAATAAGAAACAATCAATAAAAAATGCAAAATTCCCCTGTTTGTTGTATAATCTAATCATTGCTGATAATTTTGAAAGGAGCATACAGGCATGGCTACAATTAATGAAAACTACTTAAAATTACCTGGAAGTTATTTATTTGCGGAAATCGCTCGGAAGGTTAATTACTTTAAAGAACAAAATCCCTCCGCGAACATTATCCGCTTGGGTATTGGCGATGTAACCCTGCCACTCCCGCCGGCAGTGATTGCAAGCCTGCATGACGCTGTTGACGAAATGGCCAATGCAGATACTTTCCATGGCTATGGACCCGAGCAGGGTTATACATTTTTAATTCAAAAAATCATTGACACAGACTATAAACCACGTAATATTCAGCTCGATGTTGATGAAGTATTCGTAAGTGACGGATCCAAAAGTGACACAGGAAATTTCCAGGAAATTTTTGGTGTAGACAACACCATTGCCATTACTGATCCCGTTTATCCCGTTTACTTAGATACCAATGTTATGGCAGGGCGTACAGGCGAACTCGTAAATGGCAAATTTGGTAAAGTACTTTATCTCACCTGTAACCAGGACAATAATTTTGTACCTGAATTGCCTAAGGAAAAAGCCGATATTATTTACATATGTATGCCAAACAATCCGACTGGCACGACCTTGACAAGAACTCAACTAAAAACTTGGGTCGAATATGCCAAGAAAAACGGCTCTATTTTACTCTACGATGCAGCCTACGAAGCTTATATTCAACAAGACGATATTCCCCATAGTATTTATGAAATCGAAGGCGCAAAAGATGTTGCCATAGAATTTCGCTCTTTCTCTAAAAATGCCGGATTTACAGGAACTCGTTGCGCCTTTACTGTCGTACCCAAAAGTGTCAAAGCTAAAACCGCTTCAGGAGAACTCTATCCTCTAAATAGCTTATGGAATCGACGTCAAACAACCAAATTTAATGGTGTCCCTTATATCATTCAGAAGGGCGCAGAAGCTGTTTATTCAGCTAATGGTCAAAAACAAATCAAAGACCTTGTCAGTTATTACATGACAAATGCTAAGGTTATTCGTGAAGGACTGACAAGTATCGGTCTTAGTGTCTATGGTGGCGTAAATGCCCCTTATATCTGGTTAAAAGTTCCACAAGGACTCGACTCTTGGGCCTTCTTTGACAAACTGCTTGAAGAAGCACATATTGTCGGCACCCCAGGATCAGGCTTTGGTCCGGCAGGCGAAGGTTACTTCCGTCTCACTGCTTTTGGTAGCCAGGAAAGCACGGTTGAAGCCATCGAACGTATAAAAACACGTTTAAAGCTTTAACAAAAATAGGCAGTAGTTAAACTACTGCCTATTTTTTATTCTTGCTGGACTACTATCTGCTGTTCTGATTTACGTTGCATATAGTCATGGAGTTTTTTCTTAGCCTCATGAAACTCAGCCTCATCAGGCAAATAATTAAAAATAACATTTACGTAATTTTTCGCTAAAATCTGCTGGATTGTCCATGAATAATTTATGTCATAAATCCACATCAATCGCACTAACTTGCGATCATCAGGAGTTTTCATAGCTGTATAGAGAGACTGCCCCCCTGTAAGCAGCTTATCAAGCAAACTGGGTGTACAACCGTCCGGAGTCGGCGGCGTTAACATCGGTTGCAACACACGGTAAATATCCAATTTATCAGCATCACGAATGATCTTAGCAAACATTGCTTGCCTCGTCGTGGCTGTGCTTGGAATGCCTACTGCATTATGATAGGCAATCGCAAATTGAATCATTTCCTGTTCGTCAGCAGAAAAACGCTTTAACCAGCCAAGTTCCTGCAATTCCGTTAAGGCCAGCTGAGCATGATTGGTTGAAATAACATCGTTAAAAGTACGATACAAAGTGTATTGCTTAAATCGTCCCAAATCATGCAGCAATCCAATTGCTTGACAAAGAAAGTTATCATAAACCGTAAGACCTAGCACTTTCGCTAGACTTTGGCAATGCTCAACAACCTTTTCCGTATGCACAGCTTTCATATCCATATGCAGCTGAATATCGGAATTGTCGGACTGAAACTGGTGTACATAATCCAAAAACTTTTCCGTCAGATCCTTTAACTCTAGTTCTGTCATTATTATCCTCCCTATCCTATTCTTATTGTAACGCCAAAGATCCGAGTGGTAAAGTGCTTTACTCTGCTATCAACATTTAGTAAGATATAGGAAGAAGATACATTTCGAAGGAGAGATAGGAATGAAAACTATTGCACTCATTGCTCATGATCGAAAAAAACAAGAGATGTTGGAATTTGTAAAGAAGCACCAAACCATCCTAGCTAAATATCAGCTTGTTGCAACAGCTACAACGGGTCACATGGTAGCAGAAAACACAAATCTCGCTGTTACAACCTATTTATCCGGTCCATTAGGCGGAGACCAACAAATTGGTTCAAAAGTCGCTTGTGGTGTTATAAACTTAGTCGTTTTTTTACGTGACCCTTTAACAGCCCAGCCTCATGAACCCGATATTACGGCGCTCCTCCGGCTATGTGATGTTCATAATGTACCCCTTGCAACAAATCTTACAAGCGCTCATTTATTGCTCAAAGGATTTGATGCACAAGAAGCCTAACAAAAAAGTGCTGAATATATTTAGTATATTATAAAAGTAAGTCCTCATCAGTTATATGATAAGGACTTTTTTTATACCCTTATATGCTTTTCAGCCTACTTGATCACCATTACAGGAACAGGCAAGTAAGTCACTAATTTATGTGCGACACTGCCTACAAGTAATCCTTCAAAACCACCTAACCCGCGGGTGCCACAAATGACCATATCAGCGTTACAAGATTGAACATAATGCAGAATTTCATCAACAACATTTCCAAATAACGTTTCCGTTGTAACTTGTAACTTCTTTTCTTCGCAAAAAGCTCGAGCTTCAGCTAGTTTTTCACTAATTTCCCTTTCTGCTAACTCTTTCAAGTCCTCCGAAAAACAGACACCTGCGTAATCCACTCCCACTAAGAGAGAAGACGGCACAAGCACCATTACAACATGAATAGCAGCCTGTGAAGCAACTGCGAATTTACTTGCCCAGTCTAACGCCTTTTTACTATGCTCAGAACCGTCGTAAGCAACGACAATTTTTTTCAAAGTAATCATATCACCACTCCTCTGCCGAAATGAACTCTCTAGCCTATTACTAAACGCATTTACACAATTTTTTCGCCATGGTACCTCTCACCGTCAGCATCAGGCAAAACACCATACCGCTCCGTCCACAAGGTTTTATATTTAATGGCTTGAGCATGGATGCTATCAGCCTCTTCAACTGTTGATTTAACAATTTTTCCTGGTAACCCAACAACAAGGGAATAAGGCGGAATAACTTGTTTTTCTCTCACAAGGGCTCCAGCAGCAACGATACTTCCAGTACCAATAACAGCACCGCTAAGTACAATAGCCCCCATACCAATAAGGCAATGATCCTCAATGGTACAGCCATGAAGGATGGCGTTATGTCCTACTGTCACATAATTGCCGATAAGTGTCGGAAAATCATCTGTTACATGGACAACACTATTGTCTTGCACGTTGCTATATCGGCCAATCTCGATTCGATTCACATCGCCCCGAACGACTGTATTAAACCAAATACTGCTAAATTCTTTCATTTCTACGGCACCAATGACCTGCGCTCCATCAGCAATAAAGGTCTTCTTGTCGAGCGTGGGAAGCACTCCTTCAAATTCCTTTGTCATATACCCTCACCCTTTCCATGATATCTCAACGTTCTATTGATAGTATTCACACATTATCCAGCAAAATCCTGCATATCAAACAAAGCCCATCCATTTCACTAGAAAACAAAATCTTTCATCCTGGTTCAAACATTTATATAATTTTCAAACATTCCACATTACCCCGGACACGAAAATCACCCAAACAAGCCGGAATAAGCAGTGTATCACCCGGTCCTACAGGCTCACTGCCAGCTCTAGACAAAATCGCACCACTGCCAGATATAATACACAAAACAACAAAATGATCGGCTGTAAAACAATTCAATTCGCCCTGAACAGATACTTTCTCCATAGTAAAATAGGGTGATTTTAAAATAGACCGTTTAAATGAAATCGCTTCTTGTGAATGAAAATGAATAACACTTAGCGCTTTATCCACAGCAAGTGGACGTTTCTTGCCATCGGCATCCACACGATCATAGTCATAAATGCGGTAAGTAGTATCTGACGTTTGTTGAACTTCATACACGACAACGCCGCCACACAAAGCATGAACCTGACCTGCCGGTACATAGATCATATCTCCCGTTTGAACAGGTACCTTATGAAGCACTGCAGCAATATTCTCATTCATGGCCTGCAAAAAATTCTCTTTCGTTAGACCCGGCTCTAGTCCATAAATAATTTCAGCATCGGGTGCCGCTTGTACAACATACCAAGCCTCTGTCTTTCCTTGGCCCGATTCCATGCGCTGCGCAGCTTCATCATCAGGATGAACCTGCACAGAAAGTTTATCATTAGCATCTAATAATTTTACGAGCAAGGGAAAAGCGGCTGGGCCTTCATAGTGACTACCAAAAATTTTCCCGGGTTCTCGCGCCGTCAACGCATTCAGTGTTTGACCCGCATAACAACCGTTTTTGATAATACTTTGGCCGTTGTCATGACTGCTAAGTTCCCAGCTCTCACCTGTTTTATTTGTAGGCAAATTTCTGCCAAACAAAGACTGAAATTGATTGCCGCCCCAAATGCGCTCTTTATAAATAGGAATAAATTTCATTGGATACATAATATGTCCCCCCCTTAATCAATTACGGCAATTGGCAATACATATAAAAATACAGCAATAAAATGGGCTGCACTACCAGCAAGAACAAAAACATGCCAAACAGCATGATGATAAGGAAGGCGATGATACAGATAAAAGATAGCACCCACTGTATAAAACAAGCCTCCACCAACTAGCCAATAGAAACCGGCAGCAGGCAACACAGCCATCAGCGGTTTAATGACAACAACAGCAAGCCATCCCATCAACAAATAACCAATCGTTGAAAAAATCTTGAAGCGCTTCACAAAAAAGATCTGAAAAACGATGCCGCCAGCGGCAATCGCCCACACGACCGTAAAAACATGCCAGCCCAGCTGCCCGTGAAGCGTCACAAGGGTAAAGGGAGTATAGGTACCAGCAATAAGTAAATAAATGGCCGAATGATCAATAATTTTAAAAATATATTTCAACTTTTCATTAGAAAAACTGTGATAGAGAGTCGAGGCCAAATAAAGTAAGACTAACGACACTCCATAAATTCCAAAACTAACTTGATGCCACAAATTTCCATGAACATAAGCCGCAACAACAAGAATAATCAAACCAATAAATGACAATGCAGCTCCTACACCATGAGTAATCGCATTTAATAATTCTTCTTTCATAGCCCCTCCAAACAAATTTTGACCTGTAATTAATCCAATATTTCCTGAACTCGCCCCACAATGCCATTATCCAGCCGAACCTTAATACCTCGAGGATGAATAGCACTGTTGGTCAATATATCTTTTACAATGCCCTCTGTTAACTGCCCGGTCCGTTGATGTGGTTTTTGTACAATTTTTACTCGCTTACCTGGCATAATATTTTTTCGCTCTGTACCTGTCATAACAATTCCTCATTTTCCATCAATTTACTTGCCTTTTTTATGACTCACTTAATCTCATTTTCGCCTAAGTTTCAGTGTGGCACCTGGCACTGCCGGACTCCACACAGGAACTGGCATCCCTGTAGCCGGAAAATCGGCTGGTGCTGTCCACACTTCACCACAATCATGCATGGTCACAAGCTGCTTCACATTGACTGTTAAACAAAATTGCTCAACCCCGAGTGTTCGGTATTCAGCTAACCGACTATCAACAGGGAAAAAAGCAATGTCCAATGCGACTCCAGAAAGCCGCTTCAATTCTTGCTGAAAAGCGGCGGCAGCAGCATGATTATTCTCATCTGTGTCACCCTTCCAGTGCCACCAATTAAGATCCCCGGCATGAAAAATTCGCCAGTCATCTGCTTCAACATAAAATGAAAGCCCCTCATCTGTCGAACCATATGTCACTACTTTCAGGCCTGAATGCTCTTTCTGCTCATACGGCCTCATATACACAATCTTGTCACCTGTTATCCCCGACAATCCACCAGACTGTTCAATATCATCACTCAGATAATATTTCTCCACATCATGAGCCCACTTACTAATCTTGGGGTTAAAATGATCGCCATGCTTGTGAGAACAAAACACGCTTGTTGTTTTCCCAACGACTCGGAGGGGAAAAACACTTGCTGAAGGATCTTGATAATAATCAAAAATCAATCGATGCCGTTCTGTTTCTACAACAAATCCGCTGTGCTGTAAATAAATAATCTTCACATAAATTCCTCCTGTTAAAGATTCAATACATCCATTGATCTTATGCAACCTTCACTCATTATTTTACACTAAATCTATTACCCCCACAGAAGGAGAAGTCCCGCCCCATTCTTTCACGCTTGTACGCTACCTTTTATTTTATTATACTACACTAAAATAAAAATTATCTAGAACAGTCAAAAGATTACGCAGGACTCTCATAAAAAAAAGCAGAATAATAATGAAAACAAATTACATTTTACTAAAGGAGGTTTTCCCATGCAACGAATAAAAAAACTACGCCGCAATATCATTGTCTCTGCTTTACTAGCCAGTCTGCTCTTCATGCCCCTTGTACCAACAACAACTTCCGCTTTTGGTTTTGGGAGTCTTTTTAAAGTCGCAGGAATTGGCTTTTTAGTGGATCGGTTTGCTTCACCGCTGAACGACTTTATCAATAGCTTGATGGCAAAACACAACGCTGGAACTTCCTACGCTACCAAGGTCGTTCCAATCTTAACGGTAGGTTCTAACAGCTACATCGGTGCAGCCCAGGTAACAGGAAGTGAAGATCTAGTGGCACAGACGCAAGCTGTACTCCAGCTTGAAGGCGACTTCAACGGCGGAACTTTCCGAGTCAAAGGATTAATTCCTATTGACAGCAAAAACCCCCTGAATTTTTCTCGCGTTCAAGGTGTCGGCATTTCAGCGATTATTGACGTACGTACCTAATAAAACAATGCCTATCACAAAAAGTGATAGGCATTGTTTTTTAATCAGACAAACGAATAATGGTCGGTGGAACCCCCTTGACATCAGCCGTTCCTGTCAAAATCATGGCCGCCTGTAGTTCATTTTTAAGCCGTTCCAAAGCAAACGCCACACCATCACTACCGCCGCCCACTGCTGCCTTAGCAAGAAACCTTCCAATAAGTACGGCATCCGCTCCCAAAGCAAGCATTTTCAAAATATCAGCGCCCGTCTGAATGGCACCATCAACAAAAATCTTCACTTTTCCCTTCACAGCCTGACTAATTTCGCCAAGCACCTCTGCTGTCCCCGGCGTATGATCCAAAGCCCGCCCACCATGATTAGATACAACGATAGCATCTACGCCTGCTTGATAACAAGCCTCTGCTTCATCACCTGTCATAATTCCCTTCACAATAAATGGAATTGTTGTATGTTGTTTAATATATTTTAGTTCAGATAAACTTTTCGGCCCTACTGCCTGTCCGGCCCGTGTCATATTGACTAAGGCAGCCGCGTCAATATCCATGCCGAAGGCTAATGCTCCCGCTGCTGCGGCCTGCTGAGCCAAAAGAACAATTTGCTTCGGTTCACGAGGCTTAATAACAGGAATCACCCGTCCTTTTTCATTCTCTAATGCCGCTAAGCCTGCAGCAAAAATTTCCGGTTTCGGACCATCGCCAGTCATAGCCACCACACCCGCCTTAGCACAGCCTGAAACAATGGCAGAAACATAGTCTGCTTCACTCATGGCACCTCGCATATTGAGCGAAATCCCACCAATCGGCGCAGCAATGACAGGTAGTTCCAGCGAAAGTCCCAACAATGTTACAGCCAGGTTGGGTACGTTCACAGCATGAATCGTACGCAAATTGAATTTCACATCAGCCAATGCCTTTACATTATTAGTAAAACTAGTCCCTGTTCCAAGACCTCCCATGCCAGGCACCTCTCCAGCACAAACAATGCCATTACACACCCGACAAACACGGCAAGCGCCATTAAAATTTTTACGCGCACTCTTTTGCAATGTATCCCAATCCATGATCATATCCCTCCGTCCTATTTGTACAGAGTAATATTCGCTATTTTAGATAAAATAACCTTGTAAAACCATTGACACCATGATTGTCCCATTGTAAAATAAACTCATAAACAGTTTGTGAAAAAAATAACGAGAAAAAGGGTGGGTTATGATGAGTAGATTTACAATCCCTAGAGATGTTTATTTTGGCAGAGGCTGTATGACAGAAGTATTAGAAGGCTTAACAGGTAAAAAAGCCATTGTTGTAACAGGTGGAAGTTCCATGCAAAAATTCGGTTTCTTAGACAAGGTCGTTGCCAGTTTAAAAAAGGCCAACATGGAAGTAAAACTCATTGAAGGCGTTGAACCGGATCCTTCCGTAGAAACCGTCTTTAAAGGCGCACAAACGATGCGCGAATTTCAGCCTGACTGGATTATCGCACTAGGTGGCGGCTCTCCCATTGACGCTGCCAAAGCCATGTGGATATTTTACGAACATCCTGAAACTACTTTTAATGATGTCAAAGATCCCTTCACTGTCCCCTTGCTGCGCAACAAGGCACGGTTTGTTGCCATTGCTTCGACAAGTGGAACAGCAACAGAAGTAACTGCTTTTTCCGTCATTACTGACTATAGCACCAAAGTAAAATATCCTTTAGCTGACTACAACTTAACACCTGATATTGCCATCGTCGACCCTGAACTTGCCGAAACGATGCCGCCAAAACTCGTTGCCCATACAGGGATGGATGCTCTCACACACGCCCTTGAAGCCTATGTCGCCACAGCGCGTTCACCCTTTACCGATCCCTTGGCCCTGCAAGCCATTCTTATGGTCAAGGATAGCATCTTAAAGTCCTATGAAGGCGACCATGACGCCCGTGAACAAATGCATATGGCTCAATGTCTGGCAGGCATGGCTTTTACAAACGCCCTTCTCGGCATTACACACAGTATGGCCCATAAAATCGGTGCGTTGTTCCATATTCCTCATGGCTGTGCCAATGCCATTTTATTGCCTTATGTCATTGAATTCAATCAAAAGGTTTCACTGAAAGACTATGCCAAAGTTGCAAAAGATATGGAACTGCCCGGATCTTCGGCTGAAGAACTTGTAGCGAGTCTCATCCGTTTCATTCAGGATTTGAATAAAAAACTCGCCATTCCGGCGACCCTCAAAGAAGCAGGCGTAACAGAGGAACAATTTACTGACAATGTAAAATTCATTGCCGAAAATGCTGCTAAAGATCCTTGTACAAGCTCAAATCCACGTCAGGCAAATGCAGATTTACTAGAAAAAGTATTGACGTGTGCCTTTAAAGGTGAAAACGTAACTTTTTAACCGATAAATTCTCCTACCATAACAAAAACTGTCTGGGAAATCATTCCCAGACAGTTTTTTTATTACGAAACTAAATTAATTTTAATTTCAAACAATCGATTCCAAGGAAAAGAAATCTTCACTTTTTTCGGATCCATCCATAGATATTGCTTAGTAAATAATTGCTCTCTCTCCTCAGCCTCACGAACCATCACTGCTTGAGAATTATCAAGAAACTGCGAATTGCCACCCAACTCATATAACTTTTGCTGCAATTGACTGCGAATATTCGCCTGATAAGCCCAGTCATCAAGATAGCGCACAGCTAATAATTGCTGTCTGCCTTTCTCTGTCATACTGCCTGCCATCATCCCCTGGGCCACCGCATATCCTACCGTATTACTCGCTGTATTCCAACCCGAATAAGCACTAATCTTATCAAGCAATTGCTGTTTCGCTAATGAATTCATCAAAGCATTATCAGCACCATTAGCAAAAGCAATATCAGCAACAGCGACCTGCCTGCCTTGAATTAAATCCGACTGAATCTGAGCCGTTTGCATCCGTGACGAAACATTATCCAATACCTGATTCTTCATTTCATTTGCTTCATGAGTTATGCCATCCATAGGAGTATTGACAGCCAAAATCAAATCGGGAACTTTGGGATTAAGTAATACAATACCGCCTGCAGCCACAACATGATCCCGAATAGTACCCGCAATGGGCTGATCTTCATACGAAGGAATAGTAGTGCCGCCGGTACCTGGTGCATAATCAATACGCACAAATGGAAGCTGCCCGGTTAAATTATTATAGGCCCGAGCCAATAATACCATGCCCAACTGGTCCGTACCGGGAAACGCCCCAAATATACTAGCCGGTAACTCAGCTCCATCCTTTTGAAGAATCCGCCACTCATGTTGCGACTGTGAATAAACAGCCGTATCGTCCCGTCCCATAATGACATAATCAAAAACTCCCGTTTTCGCCATTGTAATAATTTGCCGATTAATGTCCAAATTTTTATTGCGCCGCTCAAACCAATCTGTCAAATACTCTTGTGGAATCTCAGCCTCATCTTTTTGCAAGGATTGCCGTTCCTGTGCCGAAAGGCTGTTTCTTTCCGCCTTGTCTTGCAAAGCCGTTAGCTCAAAAATCCGCGGCCCGTATTCTTCATAATAATCCGGCTCCACACCGCCCGCACTCATTCTTGGGGATCGCATAATCGTACTGAAAACATAGAGCTGCGCCCCAAAACTCCGTTCCTTAATTGTCTTAAATCTCTCTAAACGTTCCTGCAGTATGCTCAAATCTAAATGATGCACACGCGAATCAACAAGCCCGCCATAAATAAGCGAATCTGTTGACAGAACCAGTGCATCAGCCTGCTGACAATGATCAAATACCCACTGCCATAGTTTTTCAGGATCTCCCTGATGAGCGCGACTGGCTAAATATTCTGCCGGGGGTGTCAATATAGTCAACCCAGCCGCCTGCGCTGTATCAACTGTATAGTCCAAACTGACGGGTCGATCATCAATTGGCACATATAAAATCGTTCCAGCATAGGCAAAAGAAAACGGTACAAAACAAGCAATAAAAAAAATAACGCCACTAATCCATTTTTTCATATCATCAAACCTCATGTTTTATTCAAATTCAACAGTTCATGAATACACTTCCAATAAGTTATTATTATACCACTTGTCAGCCAATTTTTGAATTACAAAGCAATAAAATTTCTTGCAAACATCACTTTAATCGCGATAATACACTGAGTTCTCCCCCCACTTCCTGCTCCAATTCAGCAAGCATAGCCAGTGTCATATGTCGCGCATTGGCCATTTTCCATGAACAAAACTCTTGACAAAGTTGAATTTCATGAGACTTTTGATGATAATTTGTGTGATTTTTTTTATCATAAAAAGCTTGAATCATTTTATCTAAGTAAACTGCTTGTATGTTCTCCTGCGATAAATTTTGCGGAGCGTCCTCTAAGTTACAAAATTTTTTCTCATAATAAATCATTGGATGCTCTAGACCGAAAACAGAACAAACAAGCTGGTGCATAGCGATTACATCGAGCCCGAATTTTCGGCAAAAATAATGATCCATCTCTAGCAGCTTCCCTAAATAATACAAAACATACCCTTGCGTCAAATAAGCCACCTGACTCACTTGAGCATGCTGGGCATCATCAATGAATGAACACACACGTTGATTGGACTCATTAGCAAGAAATAATTCTTCAAACAAGGTCTGAGGAATCTCAATAAGCCAATAGTAAAATAAAGCACGTGTCTTCCAGTCTATTATCTGAAGAATAGGCTCCGTGGAGTAAGTAAGAGACTCGATTAAATCAAAATGAATCCTTTCCTCTGTAGAATATAGGAAAGGGCGAAAAAACAATCCCAAACCACTCCGTGTCAAAAATATTTTTAGTAAACTATTTTTCCATATTCCTCTGGCCATATTCTCACCCGATTCCAACGTAATTTGGAAAGGACTTGGTGCAAAATGCCTAAAAAAAGACCTGCTAAAATAGCAGGTCATCATTGACTCATATTATTTATCTAATTAATAGCTACGATAGAGCAGTTTTTTTTGATAATTCCGTGCAACAACGGACAAAGAATAATTCAAAACAAAGTACGTCAGTGCAATCACCCCAAACAAGGAAAACACCTGTGCCGTCGTACCGTATTTCCCCATAATAATCATCCCTTTGCCTGTCAAATCCTCAATTCCTACAGCCCAAACAAAAGAAGTGTCCTTAATCACTGTCGTAAACTGAGAAACAAGCGGTGGAATCATATTCCTGAGTGCCTGAGGTAAGATAATATAAAGCAGAGTCTGAACTTCACTCAATCCTTGTGATTTTGCTGCCTCCCATTGCCCCTTATGAATAGAATTTAACCCGCCACGAACAATCTCAGCAATAATGGCTGACGTGAAAACAGTCATCGCTAGAACGCCAGCATTGAGCGGCGGAAGATTTGTCATAAAACGAGCAGCTAAAATAAACAGCAAGAGGGGTGTATTGCGGACAATTTCAATATAGATCGTAGCACCCTGGCCCAAAACCGGATAATTTGAAAATCGTGCAACACCTAAAATAATGCCGAACAACATACTTAAAATAATGGATGCCACTGCAATATAGACAGTCGTGAACAACCCTTGACATAGAAACACCAATAAATCAATCTGAAACAATTCTTGAATCATAACGACACCTCCAACTTGCGTTCGAGACGTCGGGCATATCTAGCTAAAGGCATGCATAGCGACAAATACAATAGACCTGTTACGACATAAGCCGGACCGTAATAAAGATTATTACTCGACCAAGAATCAGCATGATACATCAAGTCGCCGCCAGCAACCATAGCCAATACAGAAGTATTTTTAATCAAACTCACCGCCTGATTCGTAAGCGTTGGCAATGCAATACGCTTGGCCTGCGGCAACACAACATGCTGCATGGCACTCCAGTAAGACATGCCTTGTGAAGTCGCCGATTCAAGCTGACCACGCGGAACAGCTTGAATGCCGGCACGAATAGCCTCAGCAACATAGGCACCATGATAAACGCCTACACCCAAAACACCCACAGTAAATACAGGAAGCATAATACCCAGATGAGGTAGTCCATTAAACAGGAAAAAAATTTGAATGACTAGGGGAGTATTTTGAATAAACTCAACATAAATCCGACTGCACAAGCGAACCTTTTTACCCTCCGCTGCCCCTAGCACACCAAAGAAAACTCCTAAAGCCAAAGCCAACAACAGTGCAAGCGCCGACAACAGAATTGTCATGCCAAACCCTTCCGCAAAAACTGGCCAGTCGCGTAACACTGCTGCCCATTTAAAACCTGCGAACGGTCCGGGCACTATTTAAGACCCCACTTTTGGATAAGTTTATCAAGCTCGCCGGATTGTTTCATTTCATTGATCGTGTCATTGACGATTTTGGCTAGTGCAACATTGCTCTTTTTAGAAGCAACACCATATTTTTGCGGGTCATAACGATCGTTCAAAATTACCGTCGAATCATCTAAATAACCAAACAGAATAGCACCATCAACAGAGAAACAATCGACACGTCCGGAATCCAGGGCAGCTTTAATCTCCGGATAAGTACCGAATTCCAGGAACGAAATTTTAATTCCAGCTTTATCAGCAGCATCTTGAATCGCTTTCTTTGATGTTGCACTCTGAGCCACGCCAATTTTTTTGCCATTTAAATCCTGCAAACTTTGTATCCCGGAACTTTTCTTAACAAGCAAACCCACACCATCGGTAAAATAAGGATCAGAAAAATTATAGCTTTGCTTACGCTCATCCGTAATCGTAAATGTAGCAATAACTAAATCCACTTCACCATTATCAAGCAAAGGTCCTCTGGTTTTCGCTGTAACCCCTTGAACATCAATTTTATTTTCATCACCCAGTATTTTCTTAGCCAGGGCTTTGGAAAGATCAATTTCCATGCCTTCAACTTGACCTGTTGTAGGATTTTTAAACCCAAACTTCGGTACATCCAGCTTGACCCCAATCTTTAAAGTACCCCGATCTTTAATAGCTTTAATATCCGGCGCGGATGCAGGGTCCGTTGATTCCGCCTTAGGCGCTTCACCACATCCGGAAAGTAACAACATCGATAAAGTTATCATGCCTAAAAACAGGCTTATTATTTTTTTCATAATAGCTTATCCTCCTTATTATTTCAGCTTTATTTTAACGAATAATCCGGCTTAAAAACAGTTGTGCACGATCATTCTCAGGAGCGTTAAAAAAGTGTTCCGGACTTCCCTGTTCCAAAATTTGACCGGCATCCATAAAAATAACACGATCAGCAACCTGACGGGCAAAACCCATTTCATGCGTCACAACAACCATAGTAATGCCTTCTTTCGTAAGATCGATCATAACATCTAAAACTTCTTGAATCATTTCAGGATCGAGTGCCGAAGTTGGTTCATCAAATAACATGACTTGCGGTTTCATATTGAGCGCTCTTGCGATAGCCACCCGTTGCTGCTGTCCACCTGAAAGTTGAGCCGGATAAGCATCGGCTTTCGCCTTTAAACCTACTCTATCCAAAAAAGCTAACCCACTTTCTGCTGCCTCATCTTTGGAAACACCCTTCACAAGTGTTGGTGCCAAAGTCAAGTTCTCCAAAACCGTTTTGTGTGGATAAAGATTAAATTGCTGAAAAACCATGGCCACTGATTCACGTACTTTTCGAATGGGTGCTTTGGGTTCAGTAAGTGTCACCCCATCAACAACAATCGTACCAGTAGTCGGTTTTTCCAATAGATTCATACACCGAATCAACGTACTCTTACCTGAGCCGCTGGGGCCGATAACAACGACTTTCTCACCACTCTCAACCTTCAGATCGATGTCTTTTAATACATGAAGTTCCCCGAAATATTTTTGAATTCCAACCAGTTCAATCATTGTTCCCCCCCCTTCCTCAACATGAAATAACAAATAACCAATAAATAAAACATAACTACAACTTCGCTTGCCCCCTAAAAAACAAAAAACTCTCTTACAATGCCCACGGCATCACAAGAGAGTCAACATTGGCTCTAAAAATGTTTTGTTTTTAGGTAAAAGCAATTATAAAGGTTATTAGTAATATAACATCATTTAAACATAGTTTCAAGCACTTTTTTGATGAAAATGCTCACCTGTAGCAACAAATATTGTATACAATATTACACATTATTGTTGACTAAACGTATTATTTTTGTCATAATGTATAGTACATTATAAAATTTATCTGCGAGACAACTACTAAGTTCCGCTACATTATAGGAGGAAGTACCCTTATGGCAACAAAGACAATCAATTTTGGTTTTGGGGACACATCTTTTGCTGTTACCCTGCCGCAAGAGAAAATCATTTACGAAATTGAAGGAAAACCAGCACAAGCCATCATAAATGTTCCTGAAGCTATTCAAGAGGCCCTAAAAAATCCCATTGGCTCAGCCCCACTACAAGAAATCGTTAAACAGGGTGACAAAGTCGTCCTTGTTGTCAGTGATATTACACGAGGTTGGATTCAATCTTCCGTCTTCCTTCCTATATTATTAAATGAACTGAATTCCGCGGGCATACCTGATCAAGATATCGCTATTGTCATTGCGCTTGGTAGTCACCGTCCCCATACCGAACAAGAAAACCTTGCTGTCTGTGGCGAAGAAGTTTGTCGCCGTGTAACCATCCACATGCATAACTGCCTCGACGAATCCCAACTTGTCTATATGGGAACAACCAAGCGTGGAACACCTGCCTACATTAATAAACATGTTGCCAACGCCGACAAAGTTATCTTAACAGGCGGCATTGTATTTCATTTACTCGGCGGTTTTGGCGGTGGACGCAAAAGCATTATGCCTGGCGTAAGCGGCAATGTAACCATTCAGACCAATCACAGTCTGGCCCTCAATGCCCAAGTAGGCCATGGTGCCAATCCGGATTGTATGTCAGATAAGCTCACAGGCAATCCCTTTCATGAAGATATGACTGAAGTTGCAGCCTTTGTAAACCCTGATTTTCTATTCAATGCCGTCTATACACCGGAAGGAAAGTTCGCACAATTTTTTGCCGGACATTGGTTAAAAGCCTGGGAAGCGGGTTGCCAAAAAGTTGAAGAAATCTATGGCATCCCCATTACGCAACAAGCTGATCTTGTTATTGCATCCGCTGGCGGTTTTCCAAAAGATATCAACTTATACCAAGGATCAAAAACAATTGATAATGCCTATATGGCTGTCAAACCCGGCGGCGTCATGCTGTTATTTATGGAATGCCGCGATATTGCAGAACCTGCTGAATTTAGCGACTGGTTCCAGTTTAAAGATTCTCTTGAATTTGAAAAAGCCGTACGCGCCAACTTTACCATTCCAGGCTTCATTGCCTTTAAATTATCGGAAATTGCCAAAACCAATACAGTCATTGTTGTAACCAAGCCAGAAAACGCGGATTTTATTCGCAAAACAGGCTACATTCCCGCTACAAGTGCCGACGAGGCCCTCGCTCTTGCTAAAAAAGCGCTAGGCAAAGAAGAGTTTACCATTACCTGCATGACACATGCTGCCAATACAGCACCACTGCTTAAATAAACAGCAGCTGTAAATAAACCATCTCATATTCGCCCAAACAGCAAAAAACCGCTATGCGTGGATTCATAGTGGTTTTTTGCTGTTTTAACTATCCTGATCGAAAGCGAATAACAGCTTCCGTAATCGGGCAGCCACCTCTTCCGCTATACTTGCTGATCGAACAGCTACGAAGACCGTATTCACATCAGCGATGGCGCCAAGCACCTCCGGCCAATGGATCGCATCAATGACATACGCAACAATCCTTGCCGAAGCCGGTAATGTTTGAAACACAATCAAAGTGCCACTACATGAAATAGAAAGAATAGCTTCCCGGACAATCTGGCGGTATCCCTTGGCTCCCATCGCTATGGAATCAGGAGTGTTCCGCTTTTCCCCTTTAAGGCATCCATCCCCTTTTCTAGCGACGCAATGATGGCCTGCCGCCCCTGTTTTGATTCGACAAACTTCACGGCGGCCCTCACTTTCGGCAGCATACTGCCTGGCGCAAACTGACCTTCCTGAATATAACGCTCAGCTTCATTGGTCGTCATCACATCTAAATTTTTCTGATTCGCCTTGCCGAAATCAATGGCCACCTTGTCCACAGCCGTCAAAATCAGCAGCATATGGGCTCCCAAATCCTCCGCCAATTTTTCTGCTGCCAGATCCTTATCAATCACAGCCGCTACCCCGCTTAGACCATTCCCGCCCGTTTCGACAACAGGAATACCGCCACCGCCAGCCGTAATGACGACTTGTCCATCACTCACCAAACGACGAATCGTATCAAGCTCCACAATCTTTTGCGGCTCAGGCGAAGCGACAACGCGCCGATAGCCTCTTCCAGCATCTTCTACCATAACGTAGCCTTTTTCTTCCTGTAAAGTTTTGGCTTCATCCGCTGAATAGAACGGTCCAATGGGCTTGGTTGGCTGCAAAAACCCCGCATCTTCACGCTTGACAACGACTTGCGTAAGCACCGTTGCCACGGGTTTATAAATCTGCCTGTTTTTTAGCTCGTCCCCTAAAGCCTGCTGAATATGATAGCCAATCATGCCTTGACTCATAGCCCCGCAAACATCAAACGGCATAGCTGGCGTCACGTCTTTGGCAACTTCATTTTGTACAACGAGTCGCCCGACCTGCGGTCCATTGCCATGGACAATAATAAGCTGATGGCCTTGTTCAATCATATCCGCCAAATAGCCGGCCGTCTCCTTGACCACCTCTAACTGCGCCTGGGCTGTAGCCGGTCTCCCTTCTTGCTGCAAAGCATTTCCCCCTAAGGCCACAACTACTTTCACTGTTCATCCTCTCCTCTGTTTAGCTGCTTTACACTCTAAACTAAATTGCCTGTCGTCATCATGATCAAAGCTGTAATTCCTGCAACCAACAACAAAGAAGCCAGGATTTTTTCCGCATTCAAAAATATTTTCTGCCCTTTTTCGTGCTTGGTCCGAATAAATACACCGATTCCTACAGCATATAAAATAGTCACCATGAGGATATACTCCAGCCCTGCCGCATAAATGAGCCAAGCGGCATACACACTGGACAAACTTGCCAGGATCAGGTCTTTTCCTCGCCCTCTGGGATTTTCAGCATAGGTTTCGCCTGTCACAACAAGTTTCAAGGCATATAAACCGCTGAATAAGTAGGGAATCAAGATGGCCGAACTGGCAATGGAATAGAGAACCTGATAGGTACTGCTAGAAAACAACGTAATAAGCAAAGCCGTTTGAACAAGCAGATTGGTAAAAAGCAGTGAATGAACAGGCGCTCCCTGCTGATTCTCTTTGGCAAATACTTTGGGGAACATGCCGTCTTTAGCCGCCACATAGGGAATTTCCGCCGCCAGCATGGACCAGCCTAGAAGCGCCCCAAGCAAGGAAACGACCAGTCCCAAATTAATGATCACAGCCCCCCAGGGACCCACAACGGATTCCAGAACATACGCCATCGACGGCGTATCGAGTGACGCCAAGTCGGCTTGTTTCATGACTCCCAGTGACAGCACCGAAATCAACACATAGATGGTCAGCGTCCCTACCAACCCGATCACTGTAGCCTTACCGATGTCTTGTCGTTTTTCGGCTCGGCCTGAAATAACAACGGCCCCTTCAATACCGATAAATACCCATAGAGTAATAAGCATGGTACTTTTAACCTGATCAACCACACTGCCTAAGTCCGCACTGGCCTGTCCCCAAATATCAAGGGAAAAGATGTCCACCTTAAAAGCAATAACCAAACAAATCAAAAATACAAAAATCGGAACAAGCTTGGCAATGGTTGTAATAACATTGATAAAGGCCGCTTGTCTGACGCCGCGGCTAATTAACAATTGAATGGACCAAATCAAGAGTGATGCTAAAACAATGGACAGGCCATTGTTGCCCTTCCCTAAAACAGGGAAAAAATAACCGAGAGCGCCAAACATCATCACGGCATACGATACATTGCCCAAGAGAGCGCTCAGCCAGTATCCCCAAGCCGAATTAAACCCCATGTAATCGCCAAAACCAGCCTTGGCATAACTATAAACGCCGCCGTTCAAGTCCGGTTTTCGCATGGAAAGGTTCTGATAAACAAAAGCCAGTGAAACCATGCCCATACCGGTAATCAACCAGCCAATGATAATAGCTCCCACACCGGCTCCTTTCGCCATATCCGCCGGCAAAGCAAAGGCCCCGCCACCGATCATTGAGCCTACAACTAATCCAATCAGTGAAAACAAGCCTAACTTTTTATCCTCTCCCACTGTGCACATTCCCCTTTCTATTCCAGCAACGATGGCCCATCGGGCCATCCTGCTGAAATCACTGTCTTATGCGCCTAACGTTGCCACCATCACCGCTTTAATCGTATGCAAGCGATTTTCCGCTTCATCAAAAACCACCGAGTGCTGTCCTTCAAATACGTCATCGCAAACTTCCATTTCCTTTAAGCCGAACTTGTCAAAAATCTTCTGGCCTGTCATCGTAGCCAGATTATGAAAGGATGGCAAACAATGCTCAAAAATCACCTGTTCATTGCCTGTAAACTCAATCATTTTCTGATTCACCTGATAGGGCTTGAGTAATGCAATTCTTTGCTCCCATACCTCATCAGGCTCGCCCATGGATACCCAGACATCGGTGTATAAAACATCGGCATTTTTAACGCCTGCTGCGATTTGATCGGTAAGGATCAGCTTGGCCCCCGTAGTTTCGGCCACTTTCCGGCACTTTTCCACCAAATTGTCAGCAGGAAATAACGCCACAGGCGAAACCATGCGAAAATCCATCCCGAGTTTTGCAGCCCCGATCATGAGCGCGTTAGCTACATTATTTCGGCCATCCCCGACATAAACAAAAACCATTTGGTCATAAGGCTTATGAAGATGTTCCTGGGCCGTTAAAAAATCGGCTAGCACCTGCGTCGGATGATCCGCATCGGTTAAACCGTTCCAGACAGGAACGCCGGAGTATTTAGCCAAATCCTCGACAATGCTTTGTGCAAAGCCCCGATATTCGATACCGTCATACATGCGTCCCAGCACCCGTGCCGTATCGGCAATGGACTCCTTCTTCCCCATCTGGCTGCCTGTCGGTCCCAAATAAGTCACATGAGCGCCCTGGTCTAACGCAGCTACTTCAAAAGAACACCGGGTCCGCGTCGAATCTTTTTCAAATAAGATAACAATATTTTTCCCCTTCAGCCGCGGCTGTTCCGTTCCCGCATATTTCGCCCGTTTTAACTCCCGCGCCAGTTCCAGGAAATAGCGAATTTGCCGTGGAGAAAAATCCATGAGCGTTAAAAAATTTTGATTACGTAAATTAAAAGCCATTTTCTTCATCTCCCTTATCCATGAATGGTTATTTTTCTAAGTTGTCCCGATAGAGCGGCATACTCATACAGCGCGGCCCGCCCCTGCCGCGGGAGAGTTCGGAAGAAGGAATGACATGCAGCTTCAAACCATAACTCTCAAGGATCTGATTGGTCACATGATTACGGGAATAAACGACGACTTCCCCCGGCGCAATCGCCAGCGTGTTGGCGCCATCGTTCCACTGTTCCCGTGATGCATCGATACGGTCGCCATTGCCGCAGCGAATCAGCGTCACCTTTCTTCCTAAATGCTTCTCAAGGATGTCCGCTAATTTCATGTCCTGCTTCTCAATCTTTATTTTCAATCCATTCTTCGAATCAGCCGCTTTAGTCATCTCATAAACTGTCAGAGGCTGTTCAATCGCCGAATGAATCGTAAACTTATCGTAATCAACCATGGTAAAAACAGTATCCAAATGCATAAAAGCCCGCGACGAGGGGATGTGAAAAGCCAGAACCGTTTTAAAACTGCTATTCGCTTCGAATAATCGTCGACAAACTTTCTCCACCGACGCCGAATCAGTTCGCTGGGAAATCCCAATAGCCAGTACTTTGTCACTTAAAACGAGTTCATCGCCCCCTTCCAGCGAAGTCGTTTCTTCCCTGTTAAACCAAAATGGGATCACATTGTCCTTAAATTTAGGGTGATGCTCAAAAATCAGCTTGGCAAAAATCGTCTCCCTGTTGCGCGTTTGTGTACGCATGTGATTGAGCGTAATGCCACTGCCGATCGTGGCAAAAGGATCGCGGGTAAAATATAAGTTCGGCATGGGATCGCACAGAAAAGGATAAGCATTGTTGATTTGATCGCACAGTGACTCACCCTTATAGATGGTTAACTCCTCCTTCCTGACACCCGCCATCATCTTGTCAATCATGTCCGGAGTATCCAGACTATAGAAATAATCAGCCAAAGCTACTTTTACGCTTTCACTTGCTACCGCTGCTTCCTCAATAAACTGCTGAACAAAAGTGGCTTTGACTTTGGCATCCGTTAACGCCTCTGCCGCCAGCTTTTCCAGATACAAGACCTCGACGTTCTGACTTTTTAACACATTAGCAAAGAAATCATGTTCTTGTTGGGCCATTTCCAAATAAGGAATATCATCAAACAGCAACTTTTCCAATAGCTCCGGGATCAGATTTTCCAGCTCACGTCCGGGCCGGTGCAGTAAAACCGATCGCAGCCTGCCTATCTCTGAAGTAACATTTAAACAAGGTTGCTCAAGCAACTGACTCTGTAACGCCGTATTTTCCATTATCTCTCCCTCCGAATAATTACGAATTTTCGTTCTATTTACAAAAGAAATTTCCCACACTCCTTTCCACTACACAAACCACATGCTGTTATGCAGTTTACGTTTTCTCAAAGATACGGTATAATTAAAACGATTAGAAAATTTTTACACCCTTACTCTTGAGACGCTATCGCCAGTAAGGCGCACTGAAACACAGCTACAAGTTGTACCCACGTCATTTGTGGTTTCGTCACAAACCATCAATGACCAACTCAGCTAAGGAAGATCGACTTTTTCTGTTGGCATATGCGCCCAAGAACTCCGGGGGCGTTTGCAGGCATCTGCCGTGCTTTCTCTTGCCTCCTTTCATCGCGTGTGTGAAACGCGGCATTTTTTGAAGATACTAAATATACAATTTATACTTGCAAGTTAATTATAATCTAATATTTGATTTAATTCAAGGATTTTAATCTAATATTTGATATTATTTTTCTTTAAGGTGGTGATCCTGTGCAAGATTATCAAGCATCCCCAGAAATTAAAGAGATTATTGAAAGATTAAAAACGGTAAGAAAAAACTCAGGACTTTCACAGGCTAACTTTGCCAAAGAACTTGGTGTTTCACAAGGGAACGTTGGAACATGGGAAACGGGAGGATCTTTGCCTGGAGCACTAGCACTAAAAACTATTGCTCAAAAATTTGATTGTTCGATTGATTGGATACTTCTAGGGATAGAAAAAGATATGCAACAACAAAAAAGCGAGGCCATTTCTGACCCCGACTTAAAAGACATGATAGCTATATTAAGAAACTTAATGGAAAGCGACGATTCCGATCTACGCGTTTGGGCAAAAGTACAGTTTAAGAACGCGTTTAAAGAATACTGCGATGAGAAAAAGCCGTGATAAGAGGATGCAGGAAAAATTCAAAGAATTTATCTGCCTTAAATACGCCAAAAAACCTGCTAAAAAGAAAGAGGCCACTGAAAAACTTTTGGTTTTTCAGTGGCAAAACTCAAAGTACGAAACAGAAGACGACCCTTGTTCCCAAATTGGGATAAGGTCGTCTTCTACTATTTTGGAAAAAACCGTTATAACTTGCTTTATTTTATCAGTTTTAATATCCTCTTTATATTCACAGCAAAGATTGCCATCGCCCCTTGTAATTCCATGCCAACAAGACCCGAAGATGACGCTGTGTCATACCCGTGTCTGTGCTTGAGTTCACTATTTTTTGCTTCAATCTTGTAGCGCTCCTTCGCCTTTTCTTTAAAGTACTCGCCTTCTTGGAACGCCATTTGTTCGATGTGCATGCCAGATTTAATACTCACCGAGTAAGTTTTGCTTTTTGCCCCCTCTTTGTAGCACCCTTCTTTGAAAGGGCATCGCTTGCAATGCTCAATACCGAAATAGTACGTATCAACTTGCTTCTTCCCAACGCCTTTCCTTCCTTGCCGCGCTTTCCGGATTGCCATGTGACCGGCCTTGCACACATACATGCCCGCGTCCTTATTAAATTGGAATTCGTCTTCTTTTTTTCGGCCCCCTTGCGTAATGAGGGGATGGAGCTTGGCAATGAGCTCTATGTTATTGTCCTTGGTGTATGTTATGTTATCTTTTTCAGAGTAAGCCGTATCCCCAATGACCGTTTTGATTTCCATACCGGTTGCCTTGCTTTTTTCAAGCAACTCCTGTAGTTGCTTGCCGTCATTCTTTTCGCCCGTTGTGACGACAGCTGCCGTAATAATCCGTTCCTCGGTCATGGCAAGATGCGTTTTATATCCAAAAAATGAGGAATCTGCACTCTTATGACCAATTTTTGCATCCTGGTCCTCCGAAATTCGCAACTGATCGAGGTCATCTGTTATCGTTTCTTTGAGCAGATTGAGAGGTTCTTTTATCTTCGGAAGCTCGCAAACGCCGCCTTCTGCTTCAATCACATCGATAAGCTTTTGGCAATAGGCAATTTCGTCTTCGAGTACATCGCTGGGGCTTTTCGTCGGGAACTTCACTTTCAAAGATTCATCGACCTTATAGACGACTTTTCTCAGTTTTCGGGAACGGTCCTGCAAGATTTCGATGGGGGATTTCTGATTATAACGGGCTTTTGTATGGGTTGCATCCACAATGATCGATTTACTTCTGATAATACCCTTTTCGATTGCAATTTCAACGGTTTTATTTATGAGCATATCGAGCAAATTTAGATCCTTTAACCGGAGTCTCCGGAACTTTGTTAAAGAACTTGGATCAATCACCGGATCTTCCGGCGCCATATGGAGAAAATATTTGAAAGACATATCGTATTTAGATCGTTCGACAATGTCAACGTCAGACAGTTCGAAGATCGCTTTGAGCAGCAAATATTTAAACATCCGAATAGGGTCAATCGCATTTCTGCCGTTATCAAGACAATAGCGCTCTTTCAGTTCCTCATATACAAAGGAAAAGTCAATAAGCTCGTTGATTTGCCGCAGTATATTATCTTTAGAAATAATCAAGTTATAGAGTTCTATATAAGGACTTAAAATCATGGATTGTTGTTGTTGAATCATTTGACTCACCTGCTCCCTTTGATACCTTAATTATACAGGAAAAAAGGTACAGCCTCCTCAGTTTTCTTCAGGGGCTATACCTTTTTTGGCATCAAGAGACTTTTTCAGTGGCCTCCCGATAAATAGCAGGCTTTTTCTTTATAAACTTTGAACAAACATAAGCAATCCTCTACTCCGGTCTAAACCGAGATAGAGGATTGTTCCATCACATGACATCAATGGCACGTACTATAGCCGATACTTAGAAATATCGGCTTGTCTTCATTCTTTACTTTGGCAAAGGCATCTGAGCCCCACGGGTACCAATTCAGTGAATTATACGCTTGCCGCAACAGTACGGACTCTTCTCATCGATCAATTTATTTGGTATTCCTTTTATATCACTCATACTTTGCCCCCTTGAAATTCCAATAAGTCTATTATAAACCAAAATAGGCACCAGCATAATGCTGCCGCCACTTTTTGTACTATTATATTTTTTATGCTCAGGAATGTCGATTTGAAAAGTCTCAAGTAATTAACATAACAAACTACTAGCTTAAATTTTTAATAAGATACTTAGGTGATTCAACAAATCCCTGTCGATAATAAAATCTATGTGCATCCACTCTCCTAGAATGCCAATGCACTTCAATCCTATCACACTTCCTGTCTTTTGCTAAAGATATGCAATACTCTTCTAGTTCGCGCCCAATACCTTTACTTCTAATTTCATTATCTACAGCAAAATAGCTTATCCTAGCAAAATCACCTTTAAGAGCTAATTGTGGAATAAAATGAATGGATATGAGCGCAACAACCTTTCCATCACACTCATAGACTAATAATCGTTCATCAGAGTGGTTTAATAACGTTTTAATTTTATCTTGTAAGAATGAATCAGTATCCGAATAATCTAGTTGTTTAAGCAGTTCCTTTATGTCTTTCCAATCAGTTATCTCTGCATCCCTAATTCCCACACAATTAACCTCTTTCCAATCAAACTTTAATACCATCACTGGATTATACGCATGCAACAGGCAAGGATAACTTGCTGGATATTAATGTGATTCTTTCTCAATATACAAAAATATGGTCCCACCAAAGAATCGTTCCCATTCTCACTACGGTCATATATAATTTTATGGATTAAAGTTCTAAACTGAGAAAAGCATAACCAAAAGAAGGCCCCCCCTGGTAATAGCTACCAAGGAAATTATCTACCCTTGTCGAATTTAATAGAAACACGAGTATGGGGGTAAATATGTCGAAAAAAAAAATAATCATTCCACCAACAGTACCTAATAAAAAGGAAAGAGATTGGCTAGTTATTGGATGCACAATAGTAGGTGTAATCATTGCATTAGCAGGAGTAATTTTTACTTCTGTAAAGTATTTTGATGAAAGACCTAGATTACAAATAGTTCAATCCGATGCTCAACTTTATGCTGTTAGTATAAAAAAAGACGATAATTCATTCTTAGCCATTTTTCCAATAAAGATTATAAACCCATCAACTTCTCTAATGACAATTGATCATTTCGAAGTCGATGCTTCTAAAATAAATGCTAAAGAGTATGCATATGGTATTGTAACTAAAGATTTTGTAAATATTAAAGAATTTCGTTTAAAACATTTTAATCCCAATAGTAGTGTCACATATTCTATATATCCGGAGAAATATTTAGTGCCACGCTTTGAAATTGGACCAAAGAAAATTGAAGAAGGGTACATAGTTATTAGTGGCGTGTCATCGGAACCAGTAACAGCAATATCACTCAAAGCACATACCCAAGATGGTGTATTTCCATTCAAAGTAAATCTAACCTCTGCTGAACTAATAAAAACCGAGTAATTTAAATTACTTTTTCGACCACTAACCCCGCTAGTCTCATTATTAATGAATTGTTTCGCATCTCGGATCTCTATTTATTTTTAGAGGTACCTCCATTTTCTATTTTGGTTTTGGATACGAAAAAACCGCCATTTCTGGCGGCGTAGGACTTCGGGCCAACTTGGCCCGAAGTTAGTTGTTAAATTTATGTAGGGGGTTAAGCAGAGGCCCACGAACCATAAAAATCACCTCTTTTCTCATTGTTCTGTGGGGAAATTTGGCGTATAATGGAAATAATCACTTTTTTAAATGGTTGTTGAATAGACATCCTTTTAATACATAAAGTTGAAAAGTCATAGTTTAGCAATTAGACGCAGTTCAATTTATATTCATCATAGTTGATTGAAAAGGGGGTGATTACTACTTGTATCTCAAAAGATTTCTTGCGGCATTATACATTAATTTAAAGACGATTATTTTGCTGACCTTAAAAATATGTGGGATTCTTTTTACTGCAAATACAACGCTTCTTACCTTTATTTCATGGGATGATATTGGAAAATTAAGCGTTTGCCATCGGTTATTTTACTTTGCATCCATCATTATTGCTTCTTTGATAATATCATTCCTTATTGTTATTTTTAAGAGAACAAAGACAATCTGGGAAAACGGTACAGGAAGAATCTCAATAATCTATGGGGATATTTTTAAGATAAGCTTTCCAAAGAAGAATAAAGAGAACCGAATCGTCGTAATCCCTGTAAATACTCATTTTGACACTATAATTGATGAATATGTCGGAAATGTTGCTAAGCCACTTGTTTCTATAAAAACCGTCCATGGGCAATGGTTAAAGAAAATGTTTAGCAACATAACACAGGAGCAATTGGATACAACCATATTGGATAGTTTGAATCTACAAAATAAGCAGTTTAATTTTGATGATACGCGGTATCGCGGAAACAAGCGAGAATATCCAACTGGAACAACAGCGATAGTACCCGGGGAAAATAACGTGACTTTCTTTTTGCTTGCATTGTCAAAATTTGACGAAAACAATAATGCTCAATGCGATGATGATTCTTTTATAGAAGCATTACGCAAATTGATTAGGTTTTATAATGCCAGTGGACAGGGGTACACCATGTATTTACCCTTAATGGGAACCAACCTTTCCCGAGCAGGTTTTTCACATGTAGATGCACTTAATAAAATTACATCAATTCTTAAGCTCGAAAGCAATCAGATTCATGGGCAAATCAATGTTGTGGTTTATAGTAAGGACAAGGATAAAGTATCAATCTGGCAATGATGAAAGGAGCTAATATGGCATACAGAAACGGTAATTATTCAGCCTTTTATGTCGCTGAACCATTTAGCGAGAGCAATTTGGGGGCTTCAAGCACTCACGATTTTGTTTATTACAACACATTACGTATGTGGAAAGGTGCTGACAGCGATTTCCCGTTTATTGATTCTCATAACAAAAATTATAATGTGCGTGATGGGAGCGACTGGGAATCCACTCTAAAGCCTCGGCTTCACGAACGGTTGCGCAACTCAAAAAATGTCATTTTGTTTCTTAGCTCGATTACAAAAAACAGCAAAGCTCTGAGAGAAGAAATTGACTATGGAATAAACAATCAAGGACTTCCAGTAATAGTAATTTACCCCGACTTTTCTGAGAAAAGCGATATAGTGGACAGTAATGGAAACTACAAGAAGCAGGTAAAAGATTTGTGGGATAAGCTACCAATGTTTAGAGATAGCAAGTCTTCTGTGGCAGTCCTTCATGTTCCGTGCAAAAAAGCGCTTATTACGTCTGCACTAAAAGACAATGATTTTATGGTTGGAACAATGACAACGGCTGGCGACTATCATTACAAGTTGTAAATACATCTCAGAGTTTTTTTAACCGCTAATTACGTTTTATAATAGCCCACCAGGTTCAAATATTGGTGGGCTATTATAACTTCGGGCCAACTTGACCCGAAGTTATGCAAACGTTTCGGGGTCGTCCACATCATCATAGTTGAGAATGTCCTCGTTCTCGTCTATGGCGGTGGCTTCCTCGTCAGCACTTACTTTATAAACGGTATACTGCCCATTGGGGTTGAGCTTCTTCATGCGGCGGTTTACCAGCCTGAGGTGACACTAGGGACGTTCCCGCATCATGCATTAAATATTACCAGGAACAATTCAATGGATTCCTTCTTGTGACATCCAGTCTTCTATTCTCTACAATTCCATTTAAACAAAGGAAATCTCTACCAAATCAATACAACGTTCAGCAGAAGTTTTATATTTTTACCTAAATTCATCTTTCTATTACCTATACAAAACCTCCAGCGTCACACCATTTTCTTCCCTATCATATACAATCCTATCTATCAGCAGCCTATACGCTTATTCTGTAGGATACATTATTCTAAGCCTTATTATTTAACATTTCATCAAAAACCTGTAAAATCAACTCTGTTTTAGCAGGTAAGATCCTAGTATCAAATTTTTTACCAATAGCTAATGGTTTATTTATTAATCTTTGAGCTAACGGATTATCGGTTACAAAATAATCACAATATGGTATTGCACTGGAAGCATGATGAAAATCAAATAAATCATTTGGGGTAAATTTTTTTGATTTATCATATCTTACAGAAGCATGTAGACCTGAGTGAATTTGGAGCGACGGAAAATATTGTTGTATTTTTCCGTAACGAAATAGGTTGGAAAAAATATTAATTAATTCTTTTTCTTTTATTACTTTTATTTCAACCAGAGTAGTATCATAATACCACTTCATAAATGATACCAGTGCAGAGTTTATTATTTCAGAACTTGCTTCAATCGCCCCGTGAAATTCTTCAATATATAATTCTTCTAAATTTTTACTTCGGACACCTTTTTTATAAGCCAAGTCTTGATTTAATTCGTCTGATACCTTTTTGAAACCATCGATACCTTGATTATGAAATTCAAATAATTTATAACAATCTCTAAATGGAATTTGATAAATAGCATCTATTAGCGTTTTATTCATTGCAATTACGGCATCATTGCTATTTTTAACATTTATAAATGGCATTCCATAAATCGCTGATGCCTTATCCCATTGGTAACTATTAAAATCAAAATCCGATTTATTTACTTTTAACATATCCATTAAGCAAAAGAAGGTTTCATCAAATACAAGTTGTAATGGATTTTCAACAGTCAATTCTTTACTCAATTTTCCTATAATTTTTAGTAATTCAATAAAATTTTCACTAGTGTCTTGTTTCTGTAATTCAGAATAAATATTGAGACTTGTCACAAAATACACATCATAAAATTCATTTAGATAAATTGCTTTTTGATATATATCGTTCCATTTGGAATTACTTGGCTTTTTCCCCATATGTACATCTCGAAAATTGATCCATACATTTAAATCTAAATATATCTTAGTTGAATTTTTAGGTATTGAGGATATAAAATTATGCTTTTTTAACACCCGATATTCTTCTGTTGTCAAATTATTATTAGTAATATGATAATTAAATTGATTATTCCATTCAAAACCAATTTCTTTTAAATATTCTATAAAGCAATCATTTTCTTTCATCATTTTCAATTATACACCTCTGAATTAATCAACATAATTTACTAAATTATTAATAACATATTATTTATCTCAGCCCCATATTATGGACTTTCCTTTATAGTATTCATTTACCATAAAAGAATAAGAATCCTGCCAAAATCATACAAATTTCAGCAAGATTCTTATTTCTCATTATTAAAATTTATATTTACTTGTACAAAACTTCCAACGTCACGCCATTTTCTTCCCTGTCATACACAATTCGCTCAACCAACAGTCTATATGCCCTATTCTGTTCCCCCGGACTGATAGCACTAGAAAATAATTCCTTAAACTCATCGATCCTATTCTGTATCATCTCTACCGTCACTAAATGAACCTGCGCTGCCAAAGCTAACTTACACTTTTCTATCTCAGCCTCTAGCTCATTCTTCGTCTTCTCATGACCACCAATCCGTTCAGAAAATCGCTGTTTCGTTATCATCCCATCTTCATACAAATCAAGCATTTTTTCTATGCCCTTCTCTGTTTGCGCTAATTCTCGCTGCTTCATCTCAAGAAATGCTTCAAGCTCTTGGCATTGCTCATTTGTTTCCTCTACCAGTTCTAGCGTCTTATCATCAATTTTGATTATTTTCTGGTATAACAAAAATAGCCTTTATCCATTTAATGTGGATAAGGCTATTAAATTCCGTCGCTACCAATAATATGGCTCCGTATCGTAATACAAACGAAATCTTTTCACCAAATGAAGTCAATGAAACAAACAAGTCAAGCTTAGCCCCGCGACTCCTAATCATTATTTTACATCCTTTTAAAACTAAACTGGAACTTCGTTTAGGGGCTGAATAGGTATCAATCTAACTTATTAATGCCTCCAGCTTGAATATATTTAATATTTGCTTGGATTTTTTCATATGACCAATCCCACCACTTAATTTTTAGCAATTTTAAAATTACATCATCACTAAACCTTTTCTTTATAACTTTTGCTGGTATGCCTCCAACAATGGTATAAGGTGAAACATCGTTAGTAACTACTGCTCTGGTTCCAATAATTGCACCATCACCAATTTTCACACCTGACATAATTATAGCATCATATCCTATCCACACATCATTTCCAATTACAATATCACCTTTATTATCCCAAGCATCTTTTGGTTTTAATGCTTCATCCCATTCTTCTCCGAAAAGAGGAAATGTATAAGTAGATAGTGATTTCATTGTGTGATTTCCACTGGTCATGAGAAACTTTGCTTTACATGCAATTGAACAAAACTTACCAATTATTAATTTATCATTGTTTATAGGATACTGATATAGTACATTATTTTTTTCAAAATCTCTTGGGTCATTAAAAAAGTCATTATATATTGTATAATCTCCGACTTTTATATTATCTCTTGTAATTACATTTTTAAGATATATAGTTTGGCAATCATTACTTCTCGGATATACTTTATTTGAATTTGGAATAGTCATGTTTAATTCTCTCCTTTGTATTATGCTGCTTTTATGACTATCCCATTACTGTAAAACAATTGAGATTTACATGGTGAAGGCGAGCCGTATCTAACCCCTATCCCTGCCTATCATGAGCACCTGCCATTACTAATAATATGACTAACCAGTGTCCATTTTTTGTTACTTTAGTGTACATAGGAAAAAATAAAAAGCCAATTGCGTTTCAATTTTTCCAGATTAATAGCATGCCTTGTCGCATATTATAGAAAAACAGCCTCTAATGGATTTCTATCCACTAATCTCTTATAGCTATACTTAGGATATCCAACCATAACCGCGGCTGTTATCTTTTTTCCTTCCGGAATATTGAATAATTTAAGCATCGGAGAATTCTCAATCGATGCAAAATACTCAAAAATCTCAGCCCAACAAGATCCAAGTCCTAGTGAAGGAGCATATAATTCTAGATAAGTCAAAAATGAAACAGAGTTATCTCTAGCACTTCGAAGATCTTTATCTGCAATAGTGATGATTAAGTTGGGAGCACCACGGAAAATTGAATCAACTCCACCTTCCCTGTAACTTCTGACAGCTTTTTCTACTAGATATCTTAATGGGGAATTTTCTATCATTTGAATAGAAATTTCAGTAGCTTTTTCAATTAATTGTTTATTTTCAACTACCACAAAGGATATACCTTGACTATTTTCTGCAGTAGGAGCTAACCTTGCAATATCAATTAATTTTGTTAATTTTTCTCTTGATACTGACTCGTCTTTATAATTTCTTATGGAACGACGCGATCTTAAAAAATTCTCCGCCTGCTGTGAAGTTAACTTAGGAAAATCTTTTGTATCAACTTGTTGCACTAAAGTTGCTTTTTCATTATCTATAGCGGTATTAGGGCATATAGCAACACAATGTCCGCAGGCAATACAAGTGATGTTTGCTATTTCTTCTGGTCCCTTTTCTCCCATCTTTAGGACATCTACTGGACATTCTCTTTAATACAAAGTTCGCATTTAATACATTTTGATTCATCTACAGTGATAAGATTCATTTTGCTCAGCTCCTTATTAAAATCAGGTTTTAAACATACGATAAAAATAGACTAGATTTATATAATCACCCAGATCCCCTCATGGCAAGCTTGAATAATTTCAACCGGGACAGGCTGCATTTCTTGCAAATAAGCAGCCGAATCTAAATCTTGTTTAGCATAGCAAAAACATTCCTGAGCAATCAAGTTATTAGCTGAACCCCTTCTAGCTCTCCATTAAGCATCTCTTCTAATCGCCGCTGGTGCCTTTTACCTCCACGATAATTTCATTATATAATATCATACTTTTTAAGCAACTCCTCTATAACAGTTCCTGAAATTTTGCGCAACACATTTTTCTCTATTAAACTCAATATAAAGGGAAGCTTTAAGTCAGTCAATTTTTTCCCATCCATCATCTTAAATGTGGAATCCAGCAGTACACGAATGTCATAGCAGGAGCCGAAAACCTCCGGCACTCCGCGGTCTACATCTAATAACGTATAGACTGCCTCCATAGCCGTTCGCACGGAATATTCAGTGGTAAATACCGTGTCACGCACCGTATCCGCAAACTGTCCGATAAAAGCAAAGTTTACGCACCCGTCCGGCACCACTTTAGGTCTATCCCCCTTTATCCTAGGCATAAAAAAGGCTGTAATGTACGGTAACATGCAGGGAATGCAATGGGATGATTGAGTGGCCATGTCATGAATTTCATTCTCCGGCACGCCTAAATGGTATAGCCACTCCTCGGTAATTTCTGCGCCAGTACACTTTCTCATGGGCTTCTTGATGTAGTTGCCCGGAACATCTGTGAATAGGCCATACAGCCAAACAACTATCTGATTTTTGGGCTGCTCTTTAAAATGCGGCTGCCGGTTTACTGTATAGCTCATAAGCCATTTAGAATCCTTAACCGTAATGATTCCACCCGTAACCACCCTTCCGTTGAAAGGGTCACGCTTGCAAATTTTCTCGATATAGGAAGGAATCCGGTTATCAAGGGTGGTAATGGTAGCAGATTCCCAGTTTGTCTTTTTAATGTTGGTGCAAAATTTATCGGGATGTCCGAAAGACGGATCTTGTTTTGCAATATTTTGCCAAAGCTCCCAACAACCGCCGACAGAATCATTTAGTTCAGGTGCGTGATGATCGTCGCCAAACGAGGAGTTTTCCGTGCAGCTTCCATTGGTAACAAAAATCAGGTCATCTTCAGTCAAGTCGACAACCTTTTCCCTTCCGTCGCATTGGTAAGCTATTTTCACAGCAACCTTTTTCTCGCCATGAATATCAAAAACCACACTTGTCACCCTGCTGTCGTATTGGAACTGCACGCCATGTGATTCAAGATATTTTATTAGCGGCCGGATCAACGATTCATACTGATTGTATTTTGTGAACTTCAAAGCAGAAAAATCAGGAAGTCCCCCGATGTGATGAATGAATCTCTGAATGTAGAGTTTCATTTCCAGCGCACTATGCCACTCTTCGAAAGCAAACATCGTTCTCCAGTAAAGCCAGAAATTCGATATGAAGAAATCTTCTGTGAAAACATCGGATATCTGCTTATCATACAAATCTTCGTCCCGTGTTATAAATAATTTCACAATTTCCATAGAAGCTTTTTCGCTCAATCCAAATTTTCCATCATTATGGGCATCCTGTCCTTTATTAACAGTCACTCTCATGAGAGAATAGTTCGGATCTTGCTTATTCAGCCAGTAAAATTCATCTAAAACCGAAGCTTCCTTTGTCTCAAGAGAAGGAATCGACCGGAATAAATCCCACAAACACTCAAAATGATTTTCCATTTCGCGTCCGCCACGAATGATGAATCCCTTCTGGTTATCATGGATTCCATCACATGCACCTCCTGCAATGCTTAGCTCTTCCAGGATATGAATGCGTTCTCCTCTCATTTGGCCATCACGCACTAAAAAACACGCGGCTGCTAATGATGCTAAACCAGAGCCGACAAGATACGCTGATTTATTATCCACTCCAGTTGGCTTTTTAGGGCGGGCAAAAGCTTCATAATTTCCGCTGCTATAATACATAACAATTTCACTTCTTTCTTTGTGCTTAAGCACGTTTTTTTGTTTCTCCATCGGTGAGTCTTTCCGCTTTGTTATCTCATTGATCGTTTCTCTTAAACCAATTGCTTTAGTTATTAGAAAACATTGAGACAATATATTCTGGTAAGTGTATTAACTATATTAGACCCTAGCTCGTGCTTGACCATACACTATTCCCCCTTTATTTTTTTAAGTAAAAGCACGATTAAAAAGGCCGGATTAGGATAGCTGTAAAAACCTTTTCCATTGCCTCTTCCGGCCTTGCTTTTTATCTAGATACTTCGTTTTCGACCCTTCTGCGAAATACTCAGCAACTTATCTCCGGCCTCGCCCTTTCCCATCACGATATTGTAAATCATTCTAATTCTCACAATATCTAAAATGGCAAATGGGCCATAAGAAGCTATATTTTATTCTTTTCAATTTCATGAGAATTATGCCGGATGGCTTACGGCTTAATACAGGAAAAAGTCGACTTTTTTCTGCAGCAAAAACTCAAAATGCATTGTACATCAAATCTGCAATACCACACTTATCTACGGGGACAACGGGGTCAGGCTTGAGTTATATAAAATTGACTTATTTACTCCCCCTCAACATTAATCGACTGCTGCCAAATTCTCGTTATATTAGCTGGATCAATTTGGAGTACTCTTGCTAACTGTGCCCTTGTCATTAGATTTCTCTCTATCGCTTCATAAATCAGTCGTTTTCTGGCCGCTACGATCTGTCGTATTCGACATTTCCCTACCTAAAATGTCAAGGGAACGGGGTTGTTGACACGCTTATCGCCCCAGCGCCTGAACCTCTGTCAATCGCCTGACAAAGGTCTATCACTAAATAAACTAAGCAATCGCAATATATCCTCCATCTCCTCTGAATAAAGCTACTTATATATTATTGGGATAGATAACTTAAGCCTGATCCCAAAGTTCCAGTCTAAGACTGCATTTAAAGAATGCTACGCCGCTCATGATGAAAAAAAGCCGTGATTAATTATGCGGAAAAATTCAAAGAATTTATCTACCTTAAATACGCCAAAAAACCTGCTAGAAAAAATAGCAGGTTTTTCCTTATAAAACTTTGAACAAACATAAGCAATCCTCTACCCCGCCTAAACCGAGATAGGGGATTTTTCCATCACATGACACCAATGGCATGCAACAAGTGGAACTCCCTATAAATACTGGCTTCGTCGCCATTTTATTGTTCCAGTACATGCCATTAAAAAACGCGCTTTTTAGGCTTTGAGCCCATACGTTATACGGCTTTGAGCCCTTTCGATTCACTTCCATTACATGCCGCACTTCAAAATAAACATAAGTCAGTAAATTGACTATTGTCTATTCTTTTTTAAATTCGAGATTTCTTCTACAATTTAAATTGACTCAGTTCCTGAAGTACGCAAAGTTGGTACAATAAAATCAAGAGGTACTAGTCAAAATTTATATTAGTTTTCAGGAATTTAATATATTGATTTCCCCATATTTGAAGACTATCAAGTACAGGTTTAAATTGTTTACCCAATTCACTTAATGAATATTCCACCTTAGGTGGTATCTGATTATAAACTGCACGATTAATCAGTCCATTTTTTTCCATTGTGCGCAACTGTTTTGTTAGCGTGGCCTGAGTCAAATCAGGAAGTTCTCTATGCAGTTCATTAAACCGCATTGTCTTAATATTCAAATGATGCATTATAAGTAGCACCCATTTACCTGTAAGTATTTTCTGTGCTGTTACAAACGGGCAAACACCGAACAAATCTTTTTCCATATTAGCCTCCTATAGTATCCAGAAATATACTAACTATCATAAAATATCGTACTTGAATTTTATATTATATCCTGTAAAATATATTGTATATTACTTTTAGCAAAGGAGCAATAGTATGAAAAAAGTATACGAATATCTAAAAAATTGTGGAACCTTTTATTTAGCAACCATGGATGGTGATCAACCAAGAGTTCGTCCGTTTGGCGCAGTAGCAATTTTTGAAGACAAATTTTATATTCAAACAGGAAACGTTAAAAAAGTTTTTGCTCAAATGACCAAGAATCCTAAAATTGGAATTTGCGCCATGGGGAAAGACGGTTCTTGGATTCGTGTTGCTGCAACTGCCATTCAGGATGACAGATTAGAAGCGAGACAGCATATGATTAATGAAAATCCATCATTAAAAAGTAGATATGCTGCCGATGATGGCAATTGTGAAGTTTTATACTTAAAAAATGCTACAGCAACAATTACCTCATTTACTTCAGAACCTAAGATCATTAACTTCTAATTTATTAACCTCACATCGACAGTTCAAAAATTGTCCTTGTGAGGTCATTTTTCTTATTGAACTCTATAACGACGAATGTATCCCATTCGAAATGGTTTCTTCATTCAGTTCTCCAGCCATTCCCCCAAAAATATTACTTTAATGTACATAACACCAGTCTCATGCAACAAGTGGAAGTCCTTATAAATACTGGCTTCGTCGCCACTTTTTTCATCCAGCACATGCCAAAAATGCAGTTTTTAAGCTCTGAGTCTATACGTTATATAGCTTTGCTCTTTTTTAAGTTTTCTTCCATAACATGCCATGCTGTTTAATCAAATAAGGTAGTCAATAATTTGACTACCTTCTATTCCCATTATTACGATAAAGTAACCTATTCCTTAAATCCATAATCTACTGTATGTTTTCATTACTCATTAAACATTTTAAAGTCATATAATGCGGCACCAACTGCCTTTACTCTTTTATATAGGAACAGCAATAATCCGATAATTCTTTTACGACAATTTTAAATTTTGAATGCGCTGGAATTTCAAACGTTTGCCCTGACTCAATTGTATTCCATTCCTCACTATCAGGAAGCAACACTTCCAATTTTCCAGCCAAAAGTTCCATGTGCTCTTTATCCGCAGTTTCAAACTCATATTGTCCCGTCATCATTATTCCCAGCGTCTTTCTTTCTCCACCTGTAAACAAGACAGTACGACTTGTCACCTTACCTTCAAAATATACATTCGCCTTTTTTACTACAGAAACATTCTCTAACTTATCCATTTTAAATCCTTATTTCTAATTTTTATTGTATAATAAGTATTCATATTTTTTCATCATCATAAGCTATAGACTTTAATCGCTCGTGATTCAAACCACCATGACAAGTTAATTGAGGATAAAATTACTAATTTCCAGTGAAATATCTTTACTTCGAGTAATACCTTTTCTCAATGCAGTTATAAATAAGTCACCCGCTTTTAAACTATCTATTATTGCCTCGGTAATGCCCCCTTTTGTTACCATTCTTGTAATATATTCGACTTTTTCACTTTCTGTATTAAACGATGGTAGAATTTTTTTTGCCCACGCATAAAGATCTAAAAACATAGCGCAGTCTTTTTCTATTTCATTTATTGCTTCTTTTATGGTTTCTTCATTATCTTCTTGCAATAATGCTGCGGGTAAACATACGCCAGTTGTAAAAATGTCCATATCCCGTTCATCCGAAATTTCAAAAATACGAAGGTTCATTTTGTTTAAAATACAACCCACTAATTTATTATAAGGATATACAGCTGCAACTCCTTTTGCTGCAACGATAGTATCTGGTCCACTTAGCATTATTCTACAAACATGGGTTTTAAATATATTCTTTAATATTTCAACAGATACTCCGGCTAAGCAGGAAACTACAATCGTATTTTCAGAAAACAATATTTCTTTAAAGCATATAACATCCTGCGGTTTTGTTGTAACAAAAACGACATCTGCTTCATTAAAAATCTTTTCATTCTCTGAGATACATATAGCAAGCCCCAATTGTTTTATTTTCTTATATGTGGATGAATTACCTTTATATGAAACAAAGATATTTTCTTTGAAGAATCCATGGTTAATCAAAGATTCCAGAATTGCTTGCCCCAAATGTCCGCACCCAATAATTCCAATCTTAATATGATTAAAAACATTTGAATCGAGATTATTCATTTTCCATTCCCCCATTTACTTCTCTTGAATGGATACATTTTTTCCACATCCCTAACGATTCTGAATGAGGTAGGATAGCATATCATTACTATCACACATATTATTGAACTTTTCCTTACCGATGGTATCAATCAAAATATTCCCCCAAATATCATGTTTTATATATTCCTTAGCCACTAGGATAATGCTTGGTGTTGTTGTCCAAACGCCATCTGCTTCCCCATTTTCACCAACCTCACAAATTACCACTTCTCTAGAGTCTCCAATTACTATATTAAGTCGTTTTCCCAATCTCGTTTGTGATGATTTTCCACAGCTTTCCAAATTAATATAATAGCTACTTTCCATTGAGGAATTCCCAAATATCCCTGCAATAACTTTAACTCCTCGTTTTTCCGCTTTTGCTATAACATCATTTAATAGAACATCCTCATCTGGCCAAATGGATGCAAAAAGAGATATGCTAGTATTATTAATAATACTCATAGACTTCTCAACAAAGGTTTCATATCCAGAAAAATTAAGCGTTAAATCAATATCAGGTAAAGGCTCTGTTTGTTTCAGTTGGCTTTCCAAATCTTGTATCATTGATGTAAATTCTTGCTTCAATTTAGCTAAAAGTGCTTCTGGAGGAACAGGGTAGTATTTTCCCGTTTCTGTAGCACTCTCAATAATAGCTCCTTTAATCTTAAGCTGATTTAAGGTCTCATAAATTTTCGCAGATGGAACTTTTCCTATCTTACTAATTTCATAACCATTGGCAGGATATTTTCGGATTAAGGCATAATAAGCTTTTGATTCATAAGAAGAAAAGCCCAATTGCTCTAACTTCAAAATAATATCGTTCACTCCATCATCTCCTCGTTAGTTCATATCTTAATTCTTAAATTACATTATGGCAATAACTACCAAGGTACAGTGTATAAAAAAATTCAATTATACGATCCAGAAAAATCCATATGAAAAAGCGGTTGAGAAAATAAATCCTTCAACCGCTTTTGGAGAGTACTTTGAGAGCTTGAGCTATCTTATATTTTTAAATTAAAATCAATGTTCGACCCAAATAATCTTATGTTTTTGATTACATACCATTAAAAATCGCAGTTTTTAAGCTCTGAGTCCATATGTTATATGGCTTTGAGTTTCTTTCAGTTTTCTCCCACAACATGCCACTCAGCTTAATTTAACCAATTGCCAAACATGCGTGAATACTCTCGGCTAAATTGTGATGCGGCAAGCAATGAAGCAACCACTAAAGTATACCCTAGTGGTTGCTATTTTTATATCCATTTTCTTATTGACGCTTACTGTACAATTAAATATAAGCTATTATAATGGTTGTTCTTAATTGCTAGATAGCACCACAGTTTCCGCTTATCTTTTTCTGGATTTCTATAAATTCCATTGGGATGCTTGTATTTTACCGGAATATTACTTTCACGTATTTTTCCAAATACTTTGACTCTTGTAATATCACCACGTGAGACATTTTGTGAACCTGCCCCTTTCTAATCATATGCATGATATCAATTCCACAAATTGTTTTCCTAACAGTTTAAAAGCTATCAAATCCAAGCATAGGCCTGACTTTTCGTTTAATAAATAGGTGGTCTAGTTCAATAATATTGTTTAAATACTTTAATCTGAATTATTCACATAACCCCTAAATATTAATCAATTACTACTGCTTCCGTTGAAAAAAGCGAACCCACAATCACAGCTATCTTTTTACATTTTTTGCTTTTTTCTATAGCGCATTCTCTAAAATTTTTCGGCTCACATCCAGCGAAAGATCTTGGGTTTCTGAAAGTGCTGTCATGCCATGCGACTTTAACTGTTTAATGATGACCAGAAGTTGATCTTTGCCAATATTATAGTCGGACAGCCGTGTTTTTACGCCTAGACTTTCAAAGAATTCACGCGTTTTTTGTATAGCTGAATGTATTCGAACATCTTCACTTCCTTCCGTTATGTTCCAAACACGTTCGGCATATTGTAGAAGTTTAGCATGTTTTTGCTCGCGACGGATTTCCAGTAATGACGGTAATAGGATGGCTAATGTTTGCCCATGATCAATGCCGTATAGGCTGGTCAATTCATGTCCAATCATATGAGTTGTCCAGTCCTGCGGAACACCTGCACAGATTAATCCGTTGAGTGCCAGTGTTGCGCTCCAGACCAGGTTGGCGCGCGCATCATAATTTTCCGATTCGACAATTGTGGTTTCACCTATTTCGATCAATGTTTGCAGGATACCTTCCGATATACGGTCCTGAATTCTGCCGTCTACAGGATATGTAAGATATTGCTCCGTCGTATGTACAAAGGCATCAATTACGCCGTTTGCTACTTGGATCTCGGGTAGTGTAAAGGTGATGGTTGGATCCAATACCGAAAAGCGAGGAAAGACTAATTCACTGAAAACCGGGTATTTACCTTGTCCGTAACTAATTACACCACCGCAATTCATTTCTGAACCGGTAGCGGGTAGTGTCAATACGGTACCAAATGGAATCGCTGTTTTTATAGTATCCGGGCCAATGGGCGTAAAACCGTAATGCAAAAGATCAAGTGATACTCCTTCGTATGAAGCGGCAAGTGCAATGAATTTTGTTCCGTCAATGACAGAACCGCCGCCGATGGCAAGTAAAAAATCAATGCAGTTACGACGCACTACCTCTACAGCTTTTAACAGGGTTTCATAATGGGGATTTGGCTCTATACCTCCAAATTCATGAATTTTTCTGTTTCCCAGTGCGGTTTTTACTTTTTCCAGCGTCCCGTATTTTTTTGCACTTCCGCCTCCATACGTGATTAAAACATTTGCGTCGGCTGGAATAAGTTGATCAATGTTGTTAAGCATGTCCTTACCAAATAAAATGCGCGTTGGATTGTAAAAATTAAAATTCAACATAATAAACACTCCCTTATTTATATATAAGGATAAACCATTAAAGAAGCTCTAAGTCAACCATATTTTTATAGTAAGAAAACAAAAGCAATAAATCCGCGCGATATCTTAGATATCATAGCAATTAAGATATCTAATTTGTACTTACAAAACCAAATTTATCGCATATGTTATTGTTGAAAGATTCATTTTATGATAATATCTATATAGAGTAACTCTAAGTTAGTCGTTCGATTGGGAGATGAATTAATGGCAATTTTCATCAAACAATTTGCAAAAGAAACAGGTGTTTCCGAACATACTTTACGTTTTTATGAAAAAGAAGGCGTATTGCCTTTTGTAAAGCGTAATAAAAATGGCAATCGAATTTACGACGAACAAAATTTCGAGTGGATATACTTTATTATATCTTTGCGCGAAACAGGTATGCCTCTTTCCGAAATCAAAAGGTATGCGGAATTATTTAAACTAGGGGATAGTACAATCTCGGAGCGCAAACAGATGATGCTGGAGCATAAAAAGAAAGCAGAGGAACAACTGACGCAGATTCTAAAGCATCTGGAAAGAATCAATTATAAGCTAGCATTATATGATGTAATGGAAAAGACAGTTAAATTCCCATAATCCAGGTCGGTTTTTGAAAGTAATACGCGCTTGAATTGATAAGGATCGAACAGAACTCCAGACATTTCATGCCAATGGAGATGGCACATTCGTTGTGGATGGAAGCACTATTAACCTTCGCAATTTGATGGAAGATCAAATACCGTCCGACAATTGATTTTTCAAAAAACAGAGTGCCAGCAATTCCTAACAAGATGGGTTGCTGGCACTCATTCTAATAGAAAAGAAGTTACTTTAATGTACATTGCACCAATGGCACGTACTATAGCCGATACTCAAAAACACAGGCTTGTCTGCTTCCTTCGCCTTTGTAAACGCCTCTTCGCCCCATGGATACCAATTCACTGGATTATAAGCATGCTGGAGTAAATATGGAGACTTTTCATTTATTAATCGATTTGTCTTTTTAACCACGGAAACACCTCCAAAATTGGTTCCATTACATGGCACGTTCTTAAGTAGTATGTACAAAAAAAGTATCAGCATTACGCTAATACTAATTTTTTAAAAAATTTCTTAACGAACATTTCACCAATTTTCATAATGTATTATTTCTTCAAGTGTCTTTCGTGGACGAGCTTTTGGTATTTCATTTGCATAGCCAAGAGTGAGAATACCAACTACATATTTATCAGTAGGTATATTTAAAATTGGTCTAAACCTAAATTGTCAGCTTCAAGTAATATATGTCCTACCGAAATTGATGTATCTCTGATTATTTGTTTAAGTTCTTCTTGTGGACTATCTTCATTTAACGATATATCTACATCTTCTTTTTATTTTGCAACGTATATCCGCTACACATACAATAAAAACTGGAGCCGAAAGCATCCATTTTTGGCTATGAGATGCTTCAGCTAATTTTTGTCTAGTCATTTCGGATTTAATGACAATAAAGTGCCATGGTTGTGTATTACTGCCAGATGGGGCGAGTCTTGCACTCTCAAGTATTAAAAGTATTTTTTCATCTTCTACCGATTTATCAAGGTATTTTCTTATACTTCTACGCATTTTAATCTGTTCCATCTTCCATTATCTACTCCCTTTTATATAATAAAGCTATTTCACAAAGTCGGAATGAAACACAAAATTATGCTTATGACCAATTAAACCTGCCACTCTATTTACCTCTTACATACGAAAGCGCTTAAAATATTTTCATAATTGCTGGCGATATGGCTATGCTTAACCAAATTTAAATTCGTTGGTGTCGTTTACAGTTAATATTTATTTGACCAATCTAGTATTATTAAACTACAGTTTGCATAATATCATACATGGTCATAGCACCACGGTCATGTCAAAAAGCTGTTTAAAAACCACCATTGATTATTTTAAATGGATTGTCAACACTTAGTCGGACAATTTTTATAAGGCCATTTTTCTAAACTCCATAGGCGTTAAATAATTTAGGGGACAAGAAATTTTTGCATTATAAGGTAAAATATGATAACTTATCGTTATAGAACAAAAGATCAAGCTCTAACACTTCACATGATAAGTATAGAGTTTGATCTTTTTATATCATAAGTTTAAGTAATTGGCTGAAAGGGAGACAACAACATGAATCAAAAAGCTGTAAAATGGCTGTATGGGCAGTTGCCAGAATTAGTAAAGAAAGAGATTATTCCAGCAGAAAGTGCCGATTTGATACATAGTTATTATGGGCCAGTTGACAAAAGTCTTGGAAATAGAACTCTGCTCACAATGTTTGGTATTGTTGGAGTTATATTAATAGGCCTCGGGATCATTTTAATTCTTGCTCATAACTGGGAGCAAATGAGTCGGATGACACGAACATTAATTGTTATTAGCAAGTTGCTAATAGCTCAAATTTTAGCAGGGGCTATTATTTGGTTTAAGAAAGACAATGCTCTTTGGACGGAAAGCACCTCCACCTTCTTGATGATTATCATAGGATCATCAATTGCTTTAATTGGGCAAACGTATCATATTGCCGACGATTTTAGTAATTTTATGCTTACTTGGATGTTGTTGTCCATCCCATTAGTTTATTTAATGAGAGTTACGACTCCAGCTCTACTATACTTGATAGGGATAACGACTTGGGCAGTGAGTGGAGACTTTGGTGATATAGATAAGCATCTAATATGGGTCCTAATAGCTTTAAACGGTCCTTATTATTGGAAATTAATAAAAGCAAATCCTTATGCCAATCCTCCAGTACTTATTTCATGGGTTCTTACCCCGTGTTTTTATATTTGTTTTGGAAAGGTTTTTTCAATACAGTTACAGCATCTATCGATGCTGATATACGCTACCTTATTCGCAGCAACATATTTTATTGGTCTTATATGGTTTGATAATCCTGTGAAAACTTGGCAAAAACCATTTAAAGCAATCGGACTTACCGGGTGTATTGGCATATCCTTTCTGCTAACCTCAAAAAAAGGATGGTACTACATAGGACAGGGATTTAACAATATAGAAAAGTCAGAATATCTGTTGTTGTTTTCACTATTGGTACTAGTCATTATCTTAAGCATCATACTAGTAAACAAAAAAAGCCGCAGGAATTTATTGTTTGGTGGCGTTCCAATAGTTGCTGGACTTGGATTGTTGTTAGTATACTTTGACCTTAGTGGAATTAATTCCACAGTGCTTATGAATGGATATGCACTTTTATTAAGCGTAACCCTTATTCGTAGAGGAGCACGAGAAAAAAGTTTGGGCATGCTTAATATTGGTATGCTAATGATAGCAATCCTGATTATTATGCGTTTTTTTGATAGTAATTTCAGTTTTGTTGTTCGTGGTCTGACTTTCGTAGTAATAGGTAGTTGCTTTCTGGTTACCAACTGGATCATGGTGCGTCGTAAGAAAGAGGTAACACAATGAAGAAAAACAAACGGACATTATGGTTATTTATCGTATTAGCTGTTATTCAACTAGCCGTGCCTTTATACATGATATGGCGTTTTGAGGATACATTACAGACGGGCCAACAGTATACATGGATCACGGCTCCTGTCGATCCTTATGATGCCTTACGCGGGCGTTATGTAGACCTTCAATTTAAAGATGCAAAAGCACCCATTCTTAATAGTGATTTGTTACATTCTGGTCAAACAGCATACGCAATCATTGCTAAAGATGAAAAAGGTCATGCCTTTATCAGTGGGGTCAGTGCCTTTCGTCCAGAAGGGAATGCCTATATAAATGTCAAAATCAATTATATTCAGGATAATACGATCGCTAATTTTACACTCCCCTTTAAACGGTATTACATGCGAGAAGAACTGGCACCTATCGCTGAAAGAGCATACCGCCAGAATGCAGGTAGGGATGGTATTGTTACAGTTCGTGTAAAAAATGGCAATGCTGTTGTAGAAGAACTATATATCGGTGATAAAACCATTTATGAGTATTTGAGAGCTGAACGACAAAAATAATTACAACCAGCGACGGCCTCACGAAGATTAGCAAGTCAGACTTGCTGTTCAAAGCCCATGGAAACATGGAAAATCAAAGGATTATACCCTCGCTGTCAAAAAAGAACTGCCCATTCCTTATTATCTCAATTAGATGGCTGAAAAGGAAAGATTAATTTCTTCCATAAACTACAATCTGCTTAAAAAAATCGTATGACCCAATGGGAAAAGAAAGGGGACGGTGGAAGTGTCTTAAGTTCACGACACTTCAGCGGATGAGCTTTAGGGGGTACTAAAAGGTATACCCATATGAACAAGTAACACTATAACTTAATTTTGTGGGCGAAAAAGTTTTCTTGGTAATATGATTTTTTACGACATCGACTTTTTCAGTGGTTTCGGACAGATCGCTGTCCCGCCGCATTCTATGAAATTACACTTTTGAATATTTTGTTATCCTAGCCAATTACCTTGTCGAAATGCCTTCTATCCCTTTATCTTTTGTCAAACATCGTCTCTTTGTTCAGTCGCTGCAATTGACTTATATTGTTATGCCATTTTTGTTTAGATATTTCATTATTTTTTTTATCAGATTCACCAGTCTTTCCTTATAGTCCACATTCGTCAACGTTATTTGCATAAGATAATCTGTGAATAATTTTTGGGCCATTATTCTATCACTTGAAAAAATATCTAATGCAAAATCTATATCATAATTTCTGAAGTACCTACTAGATAACAAAATGGGGAAAATCGTTGCAAAACGATCAGGAGTCAATACGGCTAGCTCTTAAGAGAAACTAATATTCGCACTCCCATTGAAAAACTTGTCAATCATCATACCGATAACTCGCTACAGGATTTACCACCTGAGGCATTAGAACGACTTGAAAAATTCAAAGAATTTATCCGCCTTAAATACGCCAAAAAACCTGCTACTGATAAATAGCAGGTTTTTCTTTGTAAAATCTTTGAACAAACATAACCAATCCTCTACTCCGGTCTAAACCGAGATAGAGGATTTTTCCATCACATGGCACCAATGGCACGTCAATTTGTAAACAATTTTCCCTCAAATTTTGACATTAGATATTTCCTCTTTTCTAGTTTTAATTGGGTCAGCAGACATAAAATCTGCTGACCATTACTTATATTTACCTGTTTTACCGAATCAACTAGAACCATCTGGGCGTTCTAAAACTTTTTCCAATAAACACCGTCACTGTCCCCATGTTTCTTTTTTCGCAAAACTTCCGATTGAACCCTAAACGAACCGGCCTCTTGCTTTATTCTTCACTGATTATCGTTGTCGGATTCGCTTCAGCCACAAATATCATTCCGTTGTACAACTCTGCGGGTGGCTGGAACATTCGATAGCTTGGGGGCAGAAGGCGCATAAACCAAGAATAGCCCTCACCGAGGGTGCCCATATAGGTATACTGTGCGATTTGCTCTGCCAGCACGGGACTTTCGGAAGCTTTTGCAAAGTCTAGCCAGCAAATATCCAGCCCCGCCATTTTTGCCGCCTTGGCCAGCGGATCATAGGAGTAAAAGACCTGATTTGTGCGGCGCCCGGAAGAACCATTGGGCATATTGCAGTAGGTTTTATAGAAATCCGTGCCGATGACATAGTAGCCCTCGCCCAGTTCATTTGCCAGCAGCTTGCCCATGGAGTCATAGCTGCCCCATTTTGCCACATGACTGTTATGTCCGGCAACGAAAATACGCTCACATCCAGCCTCCCGCTCCTGCTCTGCGATCCATTGGGTATTCTCCGCCATGAGCCTATCCCTCAAATCCGGGTCTGCCGTAGTTTGAAGCTCACAATACTGTAACAGCATATCTGCCAAGTGTATGGTCTGTACCGAGTTTTCCTTGCCCTCCAGCTCGGTTTTGATGTGCGTTATCATCTCCACTCTAGCAGGGTAGTCATACTTATCGCTCCAGTTATCACCGACCATAAGCTTTTCCAAGTTCCCGTTGTCCACGCCCAGCTTTTTGCAGGCTTCCGTTAAGAAACGAAAGCTGTAGACATATCTCTGCATATCGAAGCCGTAGAAGTGCAGATCTTCGCCTTTGGCGGCACTTTCATTATACTGTCGCATGAACGAAATAAGCTTTGCCATCTCCTCCGTGCGATAGATGGCAAAGCCGATGGCCACTGCAGCCTCCTGCGCTGTGCCTTCTCCGCCGTGGATGTAGCGGTTTACCTGTTCACAACCGCCGTAGTCTCCCTCCAGTGCAAAGGCTCGTACACCGTAATGCTCCACCATGCCTTTGAACACATCCAGCTTAAGCTGCTGAAATTCTACATTCCCGTGGGTTGCCTCGCCCAAGGCTATTATTTGGGCTTGCTCCGGTATGGTGATATCTTCTATCGTCCCCGCATAGGCCGCAAACTCCATTGGACTCGCATTTTCTCCGGTGCCGAAGCCACCGAAACGCATAAATATAAGTGCCAATACAGTCAGCATCCCAAACAGGCATAATACTGTAAGCCGTATCATGGGGTGTTTTTTCTTTTCTTCTTCATCATTGTCCTCCTTATGGTTTGTTACTGCTATGGTAACAACTGGTACTATGTCAAGAAAAAGTACAAATTAAAACGAGAAAATTATTACCCAATTATTACCCAATTTCTACCAAGTTTAACACACGACGTTTTTGCCTAAAAAAATATTCTTGTTCATATTGATTTGGCGACTTGTATCCGCAATAACTGTAAATTCGAAAGACACGGAAATGGTGGTTGCGTCTACTCTAGACAGTACCACCGTTTCCGTGTCCTTTGATTCATGTTAAACTGTATAAATCTATTGTTCTAACTGCTCATATACAATCTTCGCAGTTTCGGCAACTAGAGAATCCTCTATTTTGGCATTTTCCCCGTGATGTGTGGTAAGTATTGCAAGAATGATGGATTTACGCCCTGGCGGCGTAATAATTGCAACATCATTTCTTGTTCCATAACCACCACTGCCACTCTTATCTGCAACGCTCCATTCCTTTGGCAGACCCGCTCGAATTAATGTATCTGTAACTTTATTGCCGGACATCCAGTTAAGAAGAAGCCCTTTCTTCTCCACTGGTAATATATCTCCCAATAGATAGGTTTGATAATCAATTGCCAACTGACGTGGTGTACTGGTATCACGCAAATCTTCCGGGACTGCCTCATTCAACATGGGTTCTATTCTGGATGGTTCTGTCACCGCATCCCCTATTTGACGTAATGATTTTTTTAATGCATTCGGCCCGCCAATATGTGCCAATAACAAATTCGCTGCTGTATTATCGCTAACCCTCAGTGCAGCCGAGCAAAGTTCTTCCAAAGACATTCCTGTCTCAACATGCTTCGCCGTTATAGGCGCATAAGATAAAATGTCTTTCTGATTATACGACACTGTCTTTTTAAGTCCATTCAAGGTCTCCTGCCGCAAAAGAGCGCCTGCTATCAGAACTTTACTTGTAGAACAATATGCAAATCGGTCATCCGCATGATAAAAAATTTCTTTATTACTTTCTGTATCCAGTGCATACACGCCAATCTTCGCTTGATGTTGCTTTTCCAATGAAGCAAGCATTTCATCCAATGCCATCCCTTTTTCGAGTTGTGCTGCCTGTATCAATGCCTGCCAAGAAATCGCAAAAAAAATTGCCATCACGAAAACTATACATATTCTCATTCCACTATTTCTCATTATATAATAACTCCCTGCTCTTTTATAAACTCTTTAGCAATATAGCATTATTGTCAATTACTAGCTATTTATCACTTCATAAGCATATCACGAAAAGGCTGCATTCTAATTAATGTCTTATTAATTCTAGATATTATACTCACTTGTATTTCCGCGACTGAGATAATGCTAGAAGGACAAGGGACAGGAATAGTAGTGCCAGTCCCCCTCAGAAACTTTTTTTCGCTTGCTGTTGCCTATAAAAGATTAAGAATAATTATCCTTATTGTCAAAAATATTAACTAGGCAAATCACTTATATTATTCCTTGAAAAAAGAAAAGCTCCTGCCAAATTCCAAATTATTGTTAATTTTTACAGGAGTTCTTCTTTTCTCATCACTAAAGATGATACTTCTCACCATGACTAATCTTAAACAAAAATGTTACCTTTACGAACCTGCCACCAATGACACGTGCTATAGCCGATACTCAAAAACACAGGCTTGTCTTCTTCCCTCGCCTTCTCAAACGCCTCTTCGCCCCACGGATACCAATTCACTGGATTATACGCATGCTGCAACAGATAAGGACTCTTCTCATCAATCAATTTATTAGGCTTTCCTTTTATATCACTCATACTTGTCCCCCTTAAAAAATTCATTACGTCTATTATAAACGAAAATTGGCATCAGCATAATGCTGACGCCAATTTCTATGTTATTATATTTTATAGAGCATTGATTTCTGATGCCTATGAGCTTTATAAATATCTTCATCGCCCCTAGCCTAGGTACCACTCTATAGAATTATAAGCATGTTGAATAGGTATGGATGTTTGTCATTGATTATCACAATCCAAAAGTTCCCGTTAAACCATCTAAAAATAAATCATTTAATATATAAAGTAAACCGGCTAAAAAAATCATATAACAAATTATACAAAATATTTTTAAAGTCAATGAATATGATTTAAAACTGACTACATTACCGATCTCTATAGAGGTCTATATAATACCGTCATCTATCATGAACGGGCGTGAATTAGAATCACTACAACTGGGGGTATTGGGGCAATATCCGTTTTAAATAGGGCAGTTAATTTAAAAATCTGTGGGGGCATTAAGATTTTACTTCAATTTATAGTTTTATTTTTCTACAAATAGAGTTTTCATCTTTATATTTTCGATTTACCTTAAAATATTGTATAGCATCAATTATACATTGCTATCAGTATTGTTTATTGGCAGATCATTGATAATCATTGAGCGAACTATAATAATACCACAAACTGCAGCAATAAATCCGAAAAAGAAGGTTGAAGAATAGCTGAATTTATCAGCAATAATGCCTCCAATTGGTGCAGAAAAGGCATAAGCAACATCTTGAAACATTGCAAATCCTCCGAATGCGGTACCACGCTGTTCTGGGCTGATTTTCTTTATAACTTCTACCCCCATAGCCGGATATATCATTGAGCAACCCAGACCAGTAAGTAAGGCTCCTAGTAATGCGAGACTGTAATAAGGTGCGATCCAGAGTAATCCCTGCCCAACTGTTTCAACCACAAGCGAAACAAGTGCTACCTTTACACCTCCAATTTTATCGGGTAAACTACTGAAAAGAATACGACTTATCACAAATCCAATTCCGAATAATGAAAGACCGATACCTGCATATGGCCATCCTTGATCTTTAAAATAAAGCGAAATGAAGGCTCCTAAAATCGCAAATCCGACTCCTTGTAGCGTTATTGCCATGCCTTGCTTCCATATTATTCCTAAGAGTTTTAAAAATGACTTTTTCGCTTCAATAGCCTTATGAGGTGCAACTTCCGGAGAAGTGATAAACATGACAATACCAATAATTGGCATAATGGATGAAGCTAACATAACGGAATCAAACCCAAAACTCTTATAGAGTGTAAGTCCCAAAGGACCACCGAATACAAAAGCACCGTACATAGCCATCCCTAAAACCGAAAGTATTTTTCCTGAATGTACTGGGCCGAGATAGGAGAAATGCCAACTCGGAATTCCGACGGTCGTCATACTTTCTCCTATGCCGAGCAAAAGTCGCCCCACAATAAGAATAGCGAATGATACTGTAGAACTCAATCCTGTAATTGAAGCCCCCATGCAAACAAGTGCAGCAATCATATAAAATAAGAACCCGACCATAAAGCATTTTTTACTACTCTTTGTATCAGCAAAATCTCCTGCATACTTTCTAGAAATAATTGTTGAAACAAACGACACGCCGACTGCAAATCCACCTAACCAGTTAGGTAGATTGAGAACTTCTTTTACAAATACCGAGACGACCGGGAGTGCCATCGCAACGGATAAATAAGTGAGGAAAAGTGCAAAGCCTAGTTTTACAAGACTTTGTTTTAATGATATTTCTGACATATAATCTCCTTATAACTATAAGCACCACCTAGCAAAAAGAACAAAAACGCACTTTTTGCACATGGCAAAATAGTGCGTTGGCTTACGTGAACGCTTACGTTATTTTGATAAATATACTCTATAGTGCTCTTTACAAAGATAGTTTTGTATTAATATTTTATATTCTACAACCCTGTTCCTCCTGACACTTCAATACGTTGTGCAGTAATCCATCTGGCATTATCTGTACACAAAAAAGCAACTACTCCACCGATATCTTCTGGTTCTCCCACACGACCAAGAGCTGTAATTGTTTTAATTTTTTCATTGTACGATATATTATCTCTTATTATTCCACCGGCAAAATCAGTCGCAATTGGTCTTGGAGCCACCGAGTTAACTTTTATGCCTCTATAACCTAACTCTTTAGCCTGGTATTTTGTCAATGTTTCAATCGCCCCCTTCATAGCTGCATATGCCGAATATCCGGGCATACAGGATTGCGCCAACCGACTTGATATATTGATAATACCGCCACCATCATTCATATAAGCTAGTGCTTGTTGTGTGAAAAAATAAACACCTTTAAATTGAATATTCATTAACTTATCAAATTGTTTTTCTGTTGTATCCATATAAGAGATGTTCATACCAATACCTGCATTATTAACTAAATAATCAAACCGGTTTACATTAAAATACTCTTTCAACTCAATAGAAAGTTGTTCAAAGAAACTAGCAAACGATTTTATATCACCTAAATCTGAAGGAAGCGCAACTGCTTTATTGCCATTTTTCTTAATTTTTCCAATGATTTTTTTCGCCTTTTCTGCTTGATTATGATAGGGGAAAATTATATCGAACCTATTTGACGCAAGTTTCATGACCATATTTTCACCCACCCCACGGCTGCCGCCTGTTACTAAAACAATTTTTTCATTATTCTCTATCCTTTTTAATATTTATTTTTGCCAGAAAAAGAGCAACAACAAAAAGTGCACTTTCTTTGATAGTCCTATTATCACCACACTAACTGATTGAAAGCACCTCGCCATCACCGCTATACCTTCCAGCGAAGTACCGACATAATCATTTAACTAAATACAACTTAACATATTCTTTTTACTGCTACCGTCAAACCATCCCCTATCGGCAGCAAAGTACTCTCAAATTGCGGACAATCCGCAATTTTTTTATTGAAAATATCTAATGCTTCACACATTTGAGTCAAATCGCTAAAATCAGAACCAAAATCAAATACAGGAAAGAGTGTATCCTCAGCAAGTAGCACTCCTCCTGGCTTAAGCACCCGAATATAGTCCTCAAGCATTTCGCCATACAGTTTTTTATCACCCACATCCTGGAAAATCAGATCAAACTCTTCGTTCATACTTGAGATTATTGCGCGCGCATCACCAATCCTAACCTCAATTTGTTCCTTTACCCCTTCACGTTCAAAATTTTTGACCGCTTGTCTAGCCACGTCCCTGTCGATTTCAACAGTAACTATTTTACCGCCATACTGTTTAATCACTTTTGCCATCGAAACAGTTGAAAAACCCACGCTTGTTCCAATTTCCAGAATTTTTCGTGGCCTAACCAAGGTGATTAACACTTGCAGCATTCTAGCCACATCGTCATCAACAACCGTCCCAAATTCTTTTAACTCCGTAGTCTCGATATACTGTTTCTTAGTTAACTTTCTTTTTTCATATAATCTTTCGATATAGGCACTAGCCTTTTTAAAATCCATTTTCTAATCCTCCTTAAGTTTTCAAATATTTAGCGATGTCATCAGTCTACTGATTTTCAGTCAATCCCATAAAAATCCACATCTTATGCACCCCCTTAAGAAAATCTAGAACGAGGACTAGATTTAATTTGTATGATGAAAACTACAAACTCATGTGATAACAATTCAATAACATTTGCACTGCCTCCAAGGAATTGCACCGCTATTATCCAGTTTTAAAGTAACGTTGTATTTTCTTAAATAGTAATCATTGCTTGATCTGTTGTTGCCTCAGTTTTTGTGAATTGATTTACTGCACCGTTCCAGTAATATTCAAAGCCTTGCATAATGAGCTCGTTTTGCATGTGAATAGGCATCCTCCTAATTTTTTTTTGCATATCGGTATTTACTAGAGGCAAGAAAAGAACAGTGCTACTCAATAAAAATAAAATAGCAACGACAGAATTAAATTTGTCCCGATATGCAAGTATACTGGCTTGATAAAGAATAGGAAGCGAGTTTTATAAAGTCATCATTTCAAGAAAATTAAAGTTATAAATCAGTGGGATAATAATTAGTCAAGCTAACTATATGCAAATAAAATAAAGATTATTAGCTATGATTTCAGCTTCTTTCCTCCACAATTTTAGGATAAGGGTTGAGGAGTGTGAATTCTGCAATCCATTCAATTGCGACATTGGCTTGCTGCAGTCATAATTCAAATTGCTTACTTACATACCGGTGATTCTTAAAATTCTCTTCAGCTACTCTTGCGGATTTTAGTTAGCCAGACTAACTAAAAGAGCCAACAACTTCTAATAATTCACTAATTAGTAAATAAAGCAGTAACCCTAACTGTGAGTTTGGTGGATTTTTTTCAGTAGTGTGAGTAAAAGTATCGTTTCTTCATTGGTCAACTTATTTGACAGTCCAGCACAAGTTTGCCAGTAATGAGGCATCACTTGAGCCAATAGCTGGTAGCCTTCTTCAGTAATAGTAACATTAATCATTCGTTGATCTTCGCTGCTGATAGTTCGTGTAATGAATTGATGCTTTTCCATCCAAATTAGTTGTTTGGTTACAGATGCGCGCCGAATACCAAGTTTCTCAGCAATTTCTGAAGGCTGCAAAGATTGAGGGTCGTTACTTGCGGCGACAAAAAGCAATAATAAACTAAGTTTGCTCTCGGATATGTGATAAACTTCTAAAGTTTTGTTTACAGCATCTAATACATCATCTGCCAGTTGTAGTAACAATTGTCCTAACTGAGCGCTTGTATTTGGAGGAACAGCGATATGGTATTTTTCCATGTAGTGAGATCCCTTTCTTAATATAATTAGCCTTACTAACTATCATTATAAAAAGGAGATGTTTATTTGTCAATAATTTTATTTCCATAAGCCATAGGTAATTAACTGTCACAGTACGAAAAAATTTGGCGACGGCAATGACCGGCAACGAAAATTCATCAAATAGCCGATTCCACCGTATCGTATACGCTACATTGGTCGAGGGTTACATGATTACTCGTAATAAAGAAATTTCTATCTTAATTTTAAAATTTTACTATAGAAATAATTACCAAAATATAATGTATAAAAGAATTTAATTATACAACCCGAAAAATTATATATATGAAAAATCGGTTGAAAAAACAAAACGTTCAATCGCTTTTGGAGAGTGCCTTTAAAAGCTCCACCATATCTTATATTTTCAAATTAAAATCAATGTTCGATCCAAACAATCTTATGTAAAATGTTACTTTAGTGTACATGGCACCAGTGTCATGTACTATGTACTATAGCCGACACTCAAAAACACGGGCTTGTCTTCTTCTCTCGCCTTCACAAACGCCTCTTCACACCAGGGATACCAATCCACCGGATTATACGCGTGTTGAAGTAGGTATGGACTCTTCTCATTTATCAATTTATTAAGGGGACACGAGGACAGGTTGAAACCACTGAAGAACCCCCTTTTTTTTAAGCGGCAAAATAAGCTTGTCTTGCTACACCATTTGGTGAATTTCTTAATTTTAAGCAATTGGGGGTTAA